>JAOZHR010000027.1 GCA_026014805.1 Candidatus Bathyarchaeota archaeon
ATGTTAGAAAAAACTCGTTTTGTGGGTTTACTATTCTCTCCACCGTATTGTTTCTGTTTTCCACATAATCCCCACTTTTTCGTCCTTCCTCTATACTCTATCTATATATTCCTTTTTCTCTCATTTTCTAAATAATCTCAGTGGATCTTCGTTTAATCATGGTTCTGATTCATCATACTCCAAAAATTCACTTATGCTTCGGATACAATTGCATAACCTGTATGTTTTTCCCAATTTCTGCACTTTTGCGGTATTTTCGCGCAGCTTTGCCGGAGTTGCGCAAACTTGTGTTTTCTGAGTATTTTTTGGCAAAGACCGTAGATTTTCGTAACTATATTTTAAGAGGCCGCGAAAAACGTTGGAAAAGCATAAATGTTAATACTTGTTATCCTCAATAGATAGAGAGACATAATAGGGGATAAAAAGTATGGGGGAAGAATTAACAAGCATAAAAATTCGAAAAGAAACCAGAGACGTACTAAAGAGTGTAGGAAAGAAAGGTGAAACCTACGACGCCATAATCAATAGACTCTTAGACCGCGTCCTTAGAAGGAAAAGAGCCAAAGTAGAAAAATAAGATTCGTCTATTCTAAACTCGTATTTTTAGCTGGCTAGGGCATGTGTTGTGTGCAAGAATGCAAGTTTCTGCATTAGGGCAGAGAATTCTTCAGTCTCACATAGAACTATAGAGTGTGACAAGATATTTCTTCTCTATTTAGAGATTTTTTCAATCAAATTCAGGAATACACATTTGTCTGTGACGTACCACATGCACTTTGAACCTATACAGCTAATTGATATTCCCTTACCCATTGTCAGAGGGCATCTTTTGCGTATCTGTCTTTTAGGATCATAGTATATTTCAAAAATTCTTTTCACACGTTTTGAGGCGTCTTTGAGAGAAAGTTTGTCTATCGGCTTCTGTGTGTCTAGCAGTGGTATTAGATCGGTGAGGCTTAATACGCCTACTAAGTGATCAGCGTTTATCACTACTAATTTTTTGACCTTCTGCTTGACCATCTTTCGTGTGGCGCGTGTGATTGTTACATGAGGTTTTACTGTTACAAGCGGTTTTGACATAACTTCGATTGTTTTAGTTTTTGCTGGGTCCTTCTCTTTGCAAACTACTCTTTTCAATATGTCCCTTTCGGTTATGATCCCAACAGGGTTTCCATTCTTAGTGACTACTATAGAGCCAATTTCGTATCGATTCATTATTTCTGCAGCTTTTAGAACAGTGTGCTCTGTGCTTGCGGTCTTCACGTCTCGAATCATGATGTCTTTTACTTTTTTTGGCATGTATCTAACCTATTTTGAATCTGACTCCTTTCTTGTCTTAGTGTGCGCGCGCTGAAATAGATTATGAATACAGAATTTGGATGGGGCGTATTCATTAGATCTATTTTTAGAAAGGAAAAGATAGAAAAAGAAGTGTGACAAATGGCGTGTTTCCAACATGAAACTTGTTCGTTGGAAAAGCATAACTTTCCAACGTTACAATTAATACTGACAGAAAGTTCTTGAGTGCGTTTAACAATGGGAAAACCTCTAAAGATAGCTGATTTGAGGAAATGGCGAAGGCGAGGGTTCTATAGCGAGACAGTCTTGGTCAAGAAGCTACAAGAAAGCGGCTACAACGCTGTCAGAGTACCTGTAAGCAACCCAAGCCTCCAGCCCCTTCCTGACGTAATCGCTCGCAAAGATCAGCATGTCTACGCCTTCGAAGTAAAAAACGCTAATTACTACGCCTACTTTCCAAAGAAACAAGTCGACAAACTCTTCAGATTTCTCGACGAACTCATACCTAGTTCTAAAGAATTTAAGCATGCCATTTTAGCGGCTCACCTCGGAAAAAAATGGATCTTCCGCCAAATACCATGGGAAGATTGGGAAAAGCAAAGACTTCAAGATCGAGAACGCATTCTAAAACGGGACAAAGGAAACTTTAAGCTGGAGAGAGGATTGAAAGCTCAGTCATGAACAAGCAGGGGTGGTTTACTTCACTTTTTGATGAATTGAATGATTACTGGGCAGAAATAGCAGACGCTCGGTCTACGGAAAAAGAAGTTGAATTCATTGAAAACGTTGTGAAAGCAGAAGGTTTAGTTCTGGATCTTTGTTGTGGCACAGGCCGCCACTCAATTCTTCTCCGCAATAAAGGATGGAATATAATAGGACTCGACATATCGCCAAATCTTCTTAGAATTGCCAAAGAAAAGATGACGGAAGAACACGTTCACTTTCCAGTAGTAAGGGGCGAAATGCGGCATCTGCCATTCCGGTCGGAAACCTTCGCATCTATAATCAACATGTTTACGAGTTTTGGCTACCTTCCCTCAGAAAAAGAAGACATGAAAAGCCTAAGGGAAATTGTAAGAACACTTAAACAAGATGGCCCATTCTTGATGGATATTGTGAATCGCGAATATCTCTTGCAGGTTTTTCAGGAGAAAGATTGGGGAGAATTTACTCATTTTTACATGATGGAAAGACGTACTTTAGACGCTAAAGGGTTGAAACTCCACTCGCAATGGCTTATCTTAGATAAGAACACTAGCAAATCAAGAACATTCGACCATAACCTACGATTATACTCTTTCCCGCAATTACAAAAAATGTTGGAAAAAGCAGGACTTGCAAAAGAGAAAGTTTATGGAGGCTATGAAGAGCAAGATTTTCAGCAAGGGTCCCCTCGACTGATTGTACTGGCAAGAAAGGCATGTTAATAATGGAAAGCTGGGTTTGTCACTATTTTGTAAAAAAAGTTGTATTGAAATTCAAGCATGATTATGTTTTTGCTGGTTTTACGCTAAATCGACATTGCAAGAGAACTTCTGGATGATACATTGCTAGTATTCTGTTATTTCCCTATCAATTTTCGTCAGTTTTTGAGGAAAGTGTGTTAATAAATTCATGTGAGCTGGCAGTTCATTTAAAAAGTTTTGCAGTTTTAGCACGGAAACTATAGGTGTGCCGCGGTGAAATTTAAAGGGACTTGACAAAAGGGATAAGATGATTGGGATAACCGTTGTGTGCTTCCATTTGCCTAGTTTGACTTTGGCGTAGAGGCTGGGTAAGATATCTGCAAAGGCTTCAGTTCTTTCTACGTGCAGCTCTACCATTCTTGTGATTGGCGCTCTTGTCCACCTGTGTTTCCAGTGTTTGCAATCTACTGAGGCTATTAACGGTTGTTTGTAGGCTAAGATATCGATTTCCCATCGTTTCCCATTTTTTCCCTTAAACCTAAAATTATTTACAACACAATAGTCGTAAGCTTCAAAAGCCGTAGTTGTAATGCTTTCGAACTCTTTCCATTCCAGCAGTCTGCAAACGCGTTCAAAATCTGCGCCGAGCTTTATGGCCTGAACCGCAATTCTAACTCGTTGACGTGGAGCAGCTTCAATTACCTTTCCTTTCCATTTAACGAGACTGGCGTCTGCAAATTTTCGTAGAAAGCTTTCCGCCATTTGGGCTGAGATTCTGGCATTTTTACCGATTAATGAATACTTGATTGGGCTATCTTTTGTTAGCTTCAGCACAGCGATTAGAATCTCTCGTTCAACACTCATTATATTAGAATTATATTAGAGATATCTTATGCTTTTCTATGAAGCTGGGCTATTGCTTAACACTCCTTATGAGTTTTTCACGTTGCCTTGTATGTACCATGCAAATCCTCACTCGAGAACGCAAATTCAATGAATTCAGATATATCTTCCTCACATTTTTCCTTCTTGTAAAGCCTAAGAGAACACGCGCGCGCACTGAAGTATAGATATTTTTATACGCTTTCAAAAAACTGCTCCAGCACGACTTATTTTCGCTCAGATTGTGCACTGTAAAATCTTTTGAAGTAAGCATTTAAATTAACATCCAATAAAGCTTGGTATTAGGAGCTTTGAAGTTGAATGCAAAAAGATTATGCTTCGAAAACTGTTAAATCAAAGCAACTTCATGAACGTGCCAAGCATGTTTTGCCTGCAGGCGTATCGTACTTCATCCGCTACTTTGAGCCATACCCTTTTTATATTGATTGGGCAAAAGGGAGCAAAATAAGAGATGTAGATGGCAACATTTACATAGACTTCTGGATGGGCCACTATACGCATATTCTGGGGCATAATCCCTCGAACATAAAAGAAGCCGTTAAGGCGCAGATTGAACGCGGAACACATTATGGTGTGTGTCATGAACTCGAAATTGCTATGGCAGAGCAAGTGGTCAAGATGGTGCCAAGCGCTCAAATGGTACGGTTTTGCAGCTCTGGCACTGAAGCTGCAATATATGCCACTAGGCTTGCACGTTCTTATACTGGAAAAAGCAAAATCATCAAGTTTGAGGGTGGCTGGCATGGTGGATATGACGCGTTACATTTGGCTGTTAAACCTCCTTTTGATATGCCAGAATCAGACGGCCTAACAGAAGGCGCATTGAAAGACACAATAGTTGCGCCATTCAACGACTTACAAGAAACAAAGCGAAAAATCAAAAATCAAGAATTTGCTGCAGTTATAGTTGAGCCCGTTCTCGGTGCGGGAGGATGCATACCAGCCGATAAAGAATTTTTGAAAGGTTTGAAGGAGCTTTGCGTCCAAAAGGGCGCGTTGTTAATTTTTGATGAGATTATTACTGGGTTTAGGTTGGCGCCTGGTGGGGGTCAGCAATATTATGGTGTGATTCCTGACATTACACTACTTGGCAAGATTTTAGGAGGAGGCTTTCCAATAGGCGCAGTAGCTGGCAGAAAGGATATTATGGAAAGGATGGATCCGCTGCTTTTTGAAAGGCCCAGTTTTTCATTTCAAGGTGGAACTTTCACTGCAAACCCCATATCGTTGAGTGCTGGATTAGCGATGCTTAGAACCTTAGAGGATGGTAAAATAATTAATAAGCTTAACATTGAAGGAAGAAAGGTTAAAAGAGGACTTGAGGGCATTTTTGAGAGAAGCAATATTGACGCTAAAGTTCACTGTGCAGGCTCGCTGTTTCATGTGCATTTCACCAAAGAACATGTGAAAAATACAGCCGTTGCCTTCAAAACTGATAGAAAAAAACTTGAAGAATATCACATGGCCTTAATTGAGAACGGCGTTTTCTTCTTACCCAAGAAAAATGGGGCTATAAGCAACGCTCATTCCAAAGAAGATCTAGAGAAGCTTTTGGCAGAGACTGAGAGATATGCGAAGAATTATAGCAGTAGTTAGAGGAAAAATTCCTTTTCAAGTGGTCTAAGCATGTCTTTTGCTGTTGCCTTTTCGGACTTTTGGTAAGAATAACCTCTCATGATAGCCACGGGAATGGCTTCGTCTGCTTGTCCGATCACAAGTTCTGCGGCAGAAGCAAGTTCATCTGCGATAGCAGTGCGTTTTACTTTCAAAACGTAATTAAAGAGGTCTTTTTCACCTCTTCTGTCACGAATTGGAATTAGTCCAGCAATGCCTATGGCAATGTTGATTTCTCCATCTCTGAGGGGTCGTCCATGAGTGTCTGAGATGATGACTGCAACTGTTTTTTCGGTTTCTTTTTCTATTTCTTGCCTGATTTGCCTAGCTGATTCGTCTGGATCTTTCGGTAGCAAAGCGACAGTTCTTCCACCTGGTACGTTGCTTTTGTCGACCCCAGAGTTAGCGCAGATAAATCCGTGTCTTGTTAGTGTTATGAGGCTACCGTTGTGCATGCGGATGATACTTTCAGCTTCTCTTAGAACGACTTCTACGAGTGCAGGATCTTTATGGCTTTTTTGAGCAATGGCTTTAGCAAAGTGAGAAGGTTCTATAGTGTCGAGATTGATGGTGCTGCCCTCTGCACGAGAGACTACCACATGGGTGATTACGATTATGTCGCCATTTTGAATTGGAGTTCCTTGGTTTTCAGCAGCGTTGCAGATTAGTGTGGATAGTTTGTCGCCTTTTCTGATTATCGGCAGTCCTGTTATAGGAATTATTTTAATAGTTCTCATAAGGAAATATTTTTCGCGCTGTGAACTAATAAGTGTGGCGTTTTATCATTGCTTCTGCCTTTTCCAAGTCGCTGGGTGTGTTGATATTAAAGAGTGTCGTGAGTTTTGGGTCAAACTCTCGAAGAACTATCGTGGAGATATACCGGATATTTTGCATGTTTTCTATCATGGAACGCATGTCTAGTTTTCCATTTTCTAGGGCGATTTCTGCGGCTTTAGCTGCCGTTTCAGCATGGTAGGCTGCGTGCAAGGGTTCAATGTTGTCGTTTGGCCATCTTGGAATTGCCGCATTCTTGTTTATACACATGTCCAAGACGAAGTTGAGTATTTTGGAAGATAAGAAAGGTGTGTCACACGCAAGTAGTAATGTGTATTCACTTTGAATAGTTTCGAAGCCGGTTAAAGTGCCATTTAGGGGCGATTGGACATACGTTTTGTCTATCACAATGCGGGCTTTTTGCTTAATTATTTCAGCGAATTTTCTCTCCTGCATTTCCGAACTTACAACTACAACGACTTCATCAACTACAGCAGCAAGCTTATCCAACACGTGAAGAACCAAAGGTTTTTCAGCCAATTTAATCGAACCTTTGTCCTGTCCAAAACGCTTGGAAATCCCTCCAGCAACAACAACGGCAGACATGAAAAAATCATCAGCTTTTAACAAGAATATTCATAGAAACCGTCATAATACTGTTCCGCATCTGCGAGAACACCAGTATTGCATTTCAACAACCTTTTTTTTATTGAATTGTATTATTCTGGATATGAACGCCATGAATCATCGCACCATTTCGAGGGAACAAGCTCTGAAGCTTATTGAGAATTCGAGCAAGTGCTCCCATGCCATCTTAGTATCTAGGATAATGCGGATCATTGCAAAAAGACTTGGCAAGAACGAAGATGAGTGGGAACTTGTTGAGTTACTCCACGACTTAGACTATGGCACTGTCAGAAACGATATGAGCAGGCATGGCATCGTGGCTGCAGAAAGTCTGAAGGGAAAGCTGTCAAAAAGTGCTCTCTACGCCATAAAAGCCCATGACCACCGAACAGGTTTTAAATCAAAAAGCATCCTAGACAAGTCATGATAGCAGTTGATGCCTTAGCCAATTTCATCGAAGATTCGAAAGTTGAAAAAACACCGCTGGAAGTCAACATTTTGAAAAAAAAATTAAATGACAAATCCTTTTCCAAGCCGTGGCTGAAAAAAATGATACTAATCTGCGAAAACTTATGTATGTCGCTAGAAGAATTTTTTTAAACTGGGATTAGAGCAAAGTGAGCTAGTCTCCAATTAGCACTCATATTCGGAGTCTATTAATCGTCTATTCGGAAAATATGATAAATGGTCTAATCTTAAGATTTCGCGTGTGCTCAAGCCTAATTCATATTTAAAACGTAGTGCTGAGAATTTAGAATAAGCAACAAATGCAAAAATGACAGCAAAGGTTGAGGTTTAAAACTTCTCTATTTTCGTGGCGATTTCTTGAAGATGCTCAGTAAAGGGGTGATCAGGTTCGTCTTTTACAAATATCTTTGTTCCGCCAGCACGTAGCACGTCACAAAAACACGGTATTATCTTCAAAATGGGTAAAGTATGAGTGTTCTCAAAACGTTTGTATACGCTGTCTCTTTCTACTGGAGTCGACAGAAACTCAATAGGCACCTTGTTCATCAAAATCGCCGTTTTCTTCTCAAACAAGTCATACAACTCATGCGTCATCCTTTTAGTCCCTTCAATATCAGACGCGTCTATCGTGCTCACGACAAGAACAAGATCTGCGCTCACTATTGCATTTATAGAAGAATATTGCAGTCCTGGACTAGTATCAAGCAAAAGGTAGTCCAATTCCATGTCGTTAAGAAGTGTATTCTTCAGTGACAACAACCGTCCCAGAGCTCGCATCTCCCATTTACGATCCTTCGCGGACATGTCCCGCAAGGCTTCAGTCGCTGGATTCGCTAATCCTACCAACATTGTACCGCTACATTCACATTGAGGAGTGTAATTAAATAGGACTTTATTGATTTCACAAGCACCATTCAGATAATCGTTTAGCCAATATTCAGAACCACCTAGTTTAAAGATGGATTGAAGGCTGGGTGCACGAAAATCCAAATCGAGAACACAGACTTTCTTCCCTCTTCTTGCATATATGGCGGCAAGGTTTATAGTTAAAAGTGTCTTTCCCGTACCGCCCTTGTAACTGTGAATGGCTATGATTTTGCCCAAGTCCGTTCAACCCTTTACTTTTCAACAAAGAAATAGACTTTGCGTCCCTTTCTTTCTTTCTTCAAATAACTCATTAGAACAAGTTGATTTAGATAGCCACTTTCCACTGCCCGCGCACGCTTCGTCTGCTCCGCCACCTCCTGCGCAGTAGCACGGCCAAGCTTGCAAATCGCCACAGCTGTCTTCCTTAAATGGTCAGGTAATGAAAGAAGAGTCATCACATCTAAAGCTTCAGGCAAGTCTTGAACAATAAAGTCTTGGTTTCTTCTTTGCTTCTGAAGCTCGATGAAAACTTCCATCTTTTCATTGAGTTTATCCAAGCTCTCTCTAATCTTTTCCAGCAACGCAGTAGGGCTCTTCCCAAGCGATTTGCTTATTGTCAACCTGTTCACACCAGAACGTGATAAACACATCTACTGTACATGAGAACCATTAGCTCTATTAAATCTTACGACATAACTTTACAGATTCTTAAGCTTCTTACTAAACTATTTGGAATTATTCCTTCTGATAGAAAAGAATAGTTAGGCGACATGGTAAAGAAAAGAGAAGAGGGTTTAGAGAATAGCTGGTAAGCGCCGTGATTCCTCTATTATCGGAAGGACTGTTTTGAGTTCACGGAAGTGCTTTAGGACTGTGATTCCTCGCTGAGTTATGGCGTAGACTACGCGTTTTTTGCCGACTGTTCGTTCTTCGACAAGGTTTTGTTGGATTAAAAATTCTAGGTACTGCTTGAGGACGCTACAGTTGACATTAGCTTTGTACATAATATGAGTTAGTTTGAGAGGCCCACGTTGAGACAGAACTTTTAGGATATCTACGTACATTTCAAGTTTGGAGCGTCGCATGTTTAAACCTCTTTAGCGTGTCCTTCAGTGATTTGGATATAAATTATTTACGTATTCTAAATCAGTGTTTCTCTCCATTATCTAGCGGCATTCTGGCTTGACTTTGGTCAGCACAATTAACCTATTTTGTAATGCTGTGACTAAGTCATCACAGAGAATTTGCTGCATTTCTGTAGAAAGTGTCCGCATTTCTGCTTTTAGTGCCTGCTTGAGTTTGCTTTGTAGTTGTCTGCGTTTTTGGAGAGAAAATGGTTTTTCAATTTTCATTTTTGCCTTCTATTCCCCCATGGTTCTATAGGGTTTGACTAGTGAAGTTTGGATTTAACTGTCTTATGAAGAAAGAATTAGTATTGAGAATAATGAGCTACTGTCGTGTTTGAGCGATTCTTTGGTTTCTTTAGAGATTGTAGTATAAAATTGTTGAATTGGAAGGCATTGCTATGGATAGTAATAAAGCCTCAAATTGTACTCAGGATTTCAGTCAAAGTTTTTTTCAACTTTCCAGCGGCCCTTTCAACTTTCCTGCTCAAGCCTTCACCGAAATCAGTTCTTTGAGGCTGTATAATTATTAAGGCGATTTTAGCACCTATCGCTTTTTTCAAGTATTCACAGAATATTTTAAGGGGAAGAGCGTGGGTTGAAATTGCCACTGAGGGTGAACTTAGTATTTTGCTTGATTCCACGAGCTTGGCTTCACCCGGCTCTAACCCCAGTAAACCTGCGTCAATAACTAAAATGTGAGTAGGGTTAAACTTGGTTATTGGTTCTATAAAGCTTTCAGGTACGGTTTCACTTTCAATAAGCATCACGAGCCTAGAAACTTTATCTTTTAATCCTCTTACTATTTCAACACCAACGAAGTCGTCTCTACGTAGTTCATTGCCAACGCCAACTACGACAATTTTCTCTGCATTCTTCACCCACTTCTTAACCGCGACTTCAAAGTCTGCAAATTTATTCATTGTTAACAACCTCTGCGCTAATGTTCAAACAACTTTCTTCGAAGCGCCTTCAGCGTTCCAGAAACCGCAACAACACGAATCACTGCGCGTCTTCTATTAATATCCGTAACAGCAGTAATAGCTGCTCTAACCATATTCAACGCCTTATGCGAGCATCTGACAATCACAATGCCTTTCTCGTTATCTCGTTTCACTAAAAACAAGGCAGTCTGACTGGCGCCAAATTCCCCAAAAAGCTGATACACCATGTCCCAAATCGCGTTCATCAAATCCTTCTCATCAATGGATTGGTCACTATCGGCTTTTAAAGCCAAATAACGTCTTCTTACGAATCGCAGTTTGTTCCTCTCCTAACCACACGCACGCCTCTCGCCACATAACTCGAGTCGAGTTTTTCTCTATTTCGTCTGACAATAGCTGAAGGCGTGACAGAAACGGCATTCAGAGCAGACACATTATCCATCCCAAACAATAAGGCAAGGCTTGCAAGATCGTTAGGTCCACGCAATTGAAAAGGATTGCATGCATTACTACTTATCACAATAGGGATACCATTTTTCTTGGCAATTGCCACTTCTTTTCTTAAAGAAGAGAGGAGACGCATCCGATAGAAGCCTGTTACCTGAAGAAGTAACGCCATATCAATTTCAAAAGCAGCAACGCCTTGACAGGCTACCCTTGCCTCAGCTTGATCGAAAAATCGTTTACGTGGGTTGCTGGACGGAAAAGCAAGCATATCAACTCGATGGTCCTTGGCCGCTTGCCTGGCAACCGATTTTGAAATGCAGTTTACACCTACTATCTGGAATCTTCGTCTAAACAATCTAAGGCTTTTTAATAGTGCATTGGAAGATTTCGGAGTCAAATCGATTCTTGTTGCGAAATCAACACCGTGACTCTTACAAGTTTTCCGCAAGAAGAGGACTGTAGCCTGTTTTATTTTTGGAGGTAGAGAAATTGCCACTAGACTGTAGCCTAGATCTGTTGCTTTGCATATTAACTTCTCCATTTGCTCTCTCTTATCTAGAGGTGGTCGCAAATGGAGGTCGGCAAATTGCTTCATGGCATTATCCCGAGTTCTCGACAGATTTCAATAATTTCCTTCTTTTTGAAGTGAATACGTATATGAATTGGGTCATCTTTCCTAAGCTCAAGTTTGCCTTCTAACGCAGCTTGTTTGTCAAGACGAAGATACAAGTTACCTCTCTCTACAAACAAGTTTGATTCTCTAAAAATTCTTTCTTTATCTTGCTCGCCAAGGCAAATAGAAAGTTTTTTAACAAAAGCCTTAATCATCTCTCCTTTCTTTATCCGTGTTTTAAAAAGAACTATCCGATTGCCATAATAGCCCCTCAAAACCTTTTCCATGAAAGTCACTTCTGTAATGTGATCTGCTGGAAACAAGCTGTATGCTGCCTTTTTTACCTTCTCTGGATCCTCAGTTGCGTGAACCGAGAATCGAATATCTACATATGCTATAGGAAGCTTCAACTTATGCTCATCCGGTAACTGATTCAAGAGGTTTTTCCTTTTGCTTTAGAAACACGTTTTTTGACAATTTTGAACTTTTGCAGTTGTTGCTTCACAAGTTCCACATTTTCATCATGCATCGTTCGTCTTCTTACATCAACAGGCAATCCAATGTGTAAAGCTTGGCTAAAATTAATGCCGGCTTTTTTCAGTTCTCCTCTGCTATAACCTCTTCCTACGCGTTTTTTACCATTCCTTTTACGAACAACTGAACACTTTCGTAAAGTCATTTTTAATCCCTTGAAAATTCTTTTATGAGACTTTCATAAAAAATCTACTGTGAAGCTAATAAAACTATGTTTCCAGAATGCCAGCGAAAAGATGGTTGCAAGAAAAAAGAAAGAATGGACTGATCTATGAGGCTTTTCTTCAAGTGTTATTGGGCTAGATGCACGCTAATATTTCGAAGAAAAGAAGTTTCAGCCAAAGCTTAAGTGGCTAGCTTGGTTGATGATAATTATATGCAAAAGTTAAAGGTTTATGTCCATAGTTTTGAAATTCCAACTGTTGGATTTGTTGATAAGGAAGGTGCTATGCATGCTTGCGCCCAAGCCCAGAGAACCGCTTTCCAAGTTTTGAAATCTGTCTCGAGCATGATTGGAAACCGTTACCTACCTAATGAAGAAAGGGAGGTTCTAATGTTGGCTGAAGATTTTTGCAGAAATAATGGTTTAGAATTTGAGACCATCGATTTAGGAACCATGAGCTTCTTAGCAAGATTGAGATTAAGAATTCAAGGCATAAAGACTCCAGTCATTACCTACGAGGAAAAAATATTTTTTGGCGTCCCTAGCGAGAAAGCGCGCGCGCTCATTGTAAAAGAGTTTTCTTTCCGTGTAAAGAAGTTTAAATAATTGGAAATGGGGATAGCTGTGTGAGCGTCCCCATTTGCACTGGAGCTAGGTTTGATATCCGATCTTTTGTTTTAGGTCTTCAACTGTTTGAGGGTTCATCAAAGTTGTTACGTCGCCGACAGTCTCGCCTTTCACTAAGGCTTTGAGAATTCTCCGCATGATTTTTCCGCTTCGAGTCTTAGGCAACGCATCTGTTAACACTATTTTTGCAGGTTTCGCTGTAGGTCCTATTACTTTAACCACTTGTTGTATGAGTTCGTTTTCAAGTGCTGAAGAGGCTGTTACTCCCTGTTTTAGAACAACAAAGGCAATTGGAACTTCACCTTTTATGTCATGAGGCGCGGCGACTACTGCACATTCTGCAACTGAGGTGTGTTGCGTCAGCGCGTTCTCCACTTCTGCGGTTGATAGTCTGTGACCTGCGACTTTCATCACGTCATCAACTCTGCCGGTTAAGCGTATGTTACCTAGTTCGTCCCAAAATATCGCCCCATCGCTTGTGTAATAGGTTGTATCGCTATAGACACTCCAATACTGTGCTTTGTATCTTTCTGGGTCTTTGTAGACTCCTCTTAACATGCCGGGTGCGAAAGGACTTTTTTGAACGAGGTATCCGCCTTCGCCCATTTTAACTGGCTGTCCCGTTTCGTCTAGGATGTCGTGTGTTGTACCAGGGAAGCTTCTACCAGCGACTGTTGGGATGAACGGACCGACGCCTGGCAATGAATTTATGAGGGCTGCACCTGTTTCCGTTTGCCACCACGTGTCTATAACGGGGCATCTTTCACCACCTATATGCTTGAAATACCACATCCAAGCGTCTTGGTTGATCGGTTCTCCGACTGTGCCTAGAAGACGTAGGCTGCTGAGGTCGTGTTTCTTAGGCCATTCTTCGCCCCACCTTAGTATCATCCGTATAGCTGTTGGAGCCGTATAGAACACTGTGACACCATATTTTTCTACGATTTCCCACCATCTATCGACTTCTGGGAAATTTAAGGCGCCTTCATAAACTAGGATAGTTGCGCCGTTAAGTAATGGTCCATAACACGCGTAAGTATGCCCTGTAACCCAGCCTATGTCAGCGGTGCACCAGAATATGTCCTCGTCGTGGAGATCAAAGTCCCATTTAGCAGTCCAAAGGGCGACAGTCAAGTAGCCACCTATGTGATGAACTATGCCTTTCGGTTTTCCCGTGGTGCCGCTCGTGTAAAGGATAAAAAGCGTGTCTTCGCTGTCCATAGGTTCTGGTTCGCAGTAAAGTGAAGCCTTGGCCATCAACTCGTGCCACCAAAGATCTCTATCCTTGGTCATCTTGATTTCGTTTCCTGCGCGTTTAACGACGACAACTTGTTCGATTTTTGCGTCTTTGACGCCTATGTCTGCATTGGCTTTTAGGTTAACAACTTTACCTCTTCTGAAGTAACCGTCTGCAGTAACCAAAACTTTTGCTTCCGCGTCCTTCATCCTACTTCCCAATGATTCGCCGCTGAAAGCTGAAAAGACGACGCTGTGGATCGCTCCTATGCGTGCACAAGCTAGCATGGCGATTTGCACTTCTGGAATCATAGGTAGATAGATGCCTACGCGGTCGCCTTTCTTTACGCCTAAGCTTTTCAGTACATTGGCGAATTTGTTGACTTCGCGATAGAGGTCGTTATAAGTAAGCACTCGGGTAGGCTCGTTTATTGATTCTGGCTCCCAGATGATTGCTGCTTTATTTTTTCGCCATGTTTTGACGTGGCGGTCGAGGGCGTTGTAGGAAGCGTTAATTTTGCCATTGACAAACCATTTATAGTATGGTGGATTCCACTGGTATGTTTCAGTCCACGGTTGGAACCATTCTAGTCCTTCTTTTGCTCTTGCAGCCCAAAAGGCTACGGGGTCTTTTGCTGCTTCTTTGTAGATTGATTCGTCGTTTACCCATGCTCTTTTCTTCATTTCTTCGGTTGGCCAGAATACAAATTTGTCATTTGGATCTTCTTTAACCCATTTGACTTGTTTTGACATAGTTTTGCAACTCTGTTTTTTAGAGCTATGAAAGACAAAAATCTGAAATAAAATCTTTTCTCCTCGGTCGATACTGTAAACCTATTCATCATATCGCACATAAGGTAGTTTATTACACTATCACCATTCTATATACCGACAAAAACTCTATCATTGTATAGCAAGGAATTTTTTCACTCTTGTTCTCTGTAGATTTTAGGATAACGCTTTCACTGAACCTTCATTAGATTTTCCAAGGGAATTGTCGTCATGGCAACACATAATAATTTGAGAGTTATGTCTTTGCTGTAGAAAGAGGAATAAAAATGGTGCACAATATTTGTCATATAGAAATTCCAGTTACCGACATTAGAAGAGCTGGAGAATTCTACAGCAAACTTTTCGGATGGAAAATAGATTACGGCATGGCAAACTATGCTATTTTCACACCAGAAGAAGGACTCGCAGGAGGCCTAGACAAGGTTGAAAAAGTAACCCCTGGTGGTGTTATCTTTTACGTGGCGGTCGAAGACATACCAAAAACACTCAAAAGAGCTCAAGAACTTGGCGCAGAAATGGTGAAAGAAAAGACCGAAATCCCAAACGTGGGATGGTTCGGGTTGTTCTCAGATCTAGACGGCAACATTATTGGGATCTTTACCTCAAAGACTGAATAGCCGCGTGAATCTCTCCTTTTTTAGGGAGTTCTCTTTTTTCCATTTAGCCTATGGGTAGAACGGTTTTTCCATGAGCTTCATTTAACACTTCTGCCAGTGCTAGGTAGACCGCGCTTAAGCCGCAGATTATGCCTTCATACCCTGCTATAGTGCCTATGTCTGCGCTGCCCGTTAAATCTCGAGCTGTCAGCAAGAAGAACAGTATGGCTAAGCTTAGGAACACAAACTGCAATGCACGATTTGCTTTCAATGTACCGAAGAACATGATGAAGGTGAAAAGACCCCACATGAAAAAGTATGCTGCCATAGATGTTGTCGAGGAAGCTTGAACATCCAAGATGGAAATACTTGGCATGAGAATTAATGCTACTAGCGACCACCAGAACAGGCCATAAGAACAGAAAGCAGTTGTTCCAAACGTGTTACCCTTACGGAATTCCATAACACCAGTAATAATCTGAGCCAAACCACCATACGCAAGTCCCATAGCTAGAATCATACTGTCTAAAGGGTAGAAACCAGCGTTGTGAAGATTCAATAGTACCGTCGTCATTCCGAAGCCCAAGAGTCCAAGAGGCGCTGGATTTGCGAATTTTTCATTCAATTATGATACCTCATGTTGTTATGAAGACGTTAGGCGTTGAATCTGCAGAATATAAACTTTTTCGAAACCGTTAAAAGCACAAGCATGGTATCTCATGAAGACCTAGTGGGGTAAGATAAAAAAAATGGGTTTGCTAATAATAGCGCCAATAGCTGGCTTAGCCTCTATTATTTGTGCGCTTTACTTGTACTATTACTTAAGCAAACAAGAAATTGGCTCTTCAAAAATGGAAGAGATTGCAGACGCCATCAAAATTGGTGCTAACGCCTATCTCAGAAGACAGAACATGACGCTGGCAGTCTTCATCTTGATCATGGCATTAGTTCTAGCAATCGCGCTCGGAGCTCATATAGCACTGGCTTACGTTTTCGGAGCACTTTGCACAACATTAGCAAGCTATGTTGGTATGGCTGCAGCAGTAAGAGCAAATGTGAAAACTGCGAATGCTGCAAGAAAGGGATTAAATGAGGCATTTCCAACCGCGTTTTTCGGAGGTTCAATAATGGGCTTGTCCATAGTTGGATTGGCTCTTTTGGGACTGGGCGTTCTTTACGCCCTCTGCACGTTGATCAGTATAGAGTTCGCCCTTGATAGCATTCTAGGATTTAGCTTCGGAGCAAGTGCCCTCGCCCTTTTCGCGAAAGCTGGCGGAGGCATTTACACGAAAACCGCGGATATAGGCGCAGACTTGGTTGGCAAAGTTGAAATGGGTATCCCTGAAGATGACCCGAGAAACCCCGCTGTAATCGCTGACAATGTGGGCGATAATGTAGGCGATGTCGCAGGTATGGGCGCAGATCTCGTTGACTCTTACATCGCCGCTATTATGGCTGCGATGGTAATAGGCTGGGGAATTGGCGGAGCTTCCAGTGAAATTTTCACGATTCTTCCGCTGTTAATTGCCTCAGTAGGAGTTTTGGCGTCCATAATTGGAATTGTTTTAATAAAAATCTGGAGAAAAGATAATCCAGGAGCATCTCTTAACAGAGGAACTTTCTCAACATGTTTCATATTCGTAGGGTTAATGTTCGTGGTAATTCATTATGTGGAGCTTGGAGATAGAGGGCTCGGAATATTTTATGCAACACTTTCTGGACTGATTGCAGGAATGGTCATTGGTATTACAACTGACTATTTTACATCAATAGACCGGTCACCAGTTTTGAAGACCGCAGAAGCTGCAAAAACTGGCGCGGCGATAAGCATTCTGTCTGGTTTCTCATATGGCTTGATGAGCATTGTACCGCCTGTCATTGGTATATGCGTGGCTATTTTGGCATCATGGCATTTTGCTGGTTTATATGGTGTTGCAATGTCAGCTGTTGGAATGTTGTCCATTGTTGGGATTATAATTTCTGCTGATGCTTATGGACCAATAGTGGACAACGCTAAGGGAATCGCTGAGCAATCTGGTCTGGAACAGGAAGTTATAGATGTGGCTGATAGGCTTGATGCTGCAGGTAATACTTCCAAGGCCATAACAAAAGGGTTCGCTATAGGTGCTGCGGCCTTGACAGTTCTCGCTCTATTTGCGATGTATGGTGAGATAGTTGAGCGAGTAACAGGCGAGGCATTAGTTATGGAGTTAACAAATCCTACAGTCATAACTGGTCTCTTTATTGGCGCGATGATGCCTCCACTGCTTTCAGCTCTTCTTATTTTGGCTGTGGGGACAAATGCTGACAGAATGATTGAGGAAATTAGAAGACAGTTTAGAGAAATTCCTGGCTTGCTTGAGGGAAAGGCTAAACCTGATTATGCTAAATGCGTTGATATAGCTACAAAAGGTGCCTTGAAAGAGCTTATACTTCCATGTGTGTTGGCAATTGTATCTCCTCTTGCAATAGGATTTATTCTCGGCAAAGAAGCTCTAGGAGGCTTCCTCGGAGGTAGCATAATTACAGGCGTAATCTTCGCGCTGTTTATGGCAAATTCCGGTGGCGCTTGGGACAACGCTAAGAAGTACATTGAAGCCGGAAAACTTGGAGGCAAAGGCTCAGACGCCCATAAGGCCGCAGTTATAGGTGACACTGTTGGCGACCCTTTCAAAGACACTGCAGGGCCATCACTAAATACGATGATAACAGTTATGTCGCTAGTTGCCTCGATTTTCGCTCCTCTGATAGTTGTCTTCGCCTTATTCTAAGCTATGGAAAAGGTTTAGAGCTTCTAAAAATCTCACAGATTACATGGGAAAAGTTGTTAGTTTGTGTTTGGGGTAGACAATTCCGGCCTTGGTCTTTCATCCTCGACAAATATGGATCTGAAACTTCTGCGGAATTTTTGTTCCTATACGGTTGTAGTGCTTCCATTATGGTTTTTCATTGGATGTCTCTTTGTTCTTGAACTCTTTGTTCAAGGATATTATGAATTTCTTTGCAGAGGCGAACCCTTTTCCTTTGTGGAAGAGCTAGCAGATCAACGGTTTGTTTCTCCTTTTGGTTTTTCAAGAGTCGCGCCTAAAAGACAACGTATCGTAAATCTTAATAAAACACTTATTTCGAAAATCGACATATATCAATAAGAGAATGGTCACAAGAAATTCCTAGTCTCTCTCTAAAAAATCGAAACTTTTCACTATATTTACGGCTCACCTAAAGTGTATATTGAAGAGTCTACTCCAATCGCCACACAGACAAAACCTTTTTTTCTAACTCACCATCAGTAAACATAATCAGCCGGGGGCCCTTAGTTGCAAAGTAACAATCAAAAAACTACATTGGAATCACTTCGCGAAGAAAAATATAGACGCATTATTTGTTATCCAACCTACAAAACAGACGAATTGGAAAATCGCCTTGAAGAATTAAAAAAATTAGGAATTGATACAATCCAATTTATGGGGAAAAAACTCGCCCATAACATACCTGTCTTGGGAAAAGGCTGCATAGGCATAGTAGTCACAGCCTACAGAAAAAATGAAAAAGTCGCCCTGAAGATTCGTAGAACAGACGCAGATAGAATAACGATGCAACATGAAGCCCAAATGCTTAGGAAAGCAAATAGAATGAAAGTTGGCCCTCGCATACTCGGAACCACTAAAAACTTTCTGTTAATGGAACTTGTTGAAGGCAAGCTTTTTCCAGAATGGATAAGAACGCTGACAGGGAAAAACGCAGGAAAAAGGCTCCGCCACACTTTGCGTCTAGTTTTAGAACAGGCCTGGAGATTGGACAAAGCAGGTTTAGATCATGGCGAGCTAAGCCACGCACCAAAGCACATAATTATCAAACCGAATGACTCACCATACCTTGTGGATTTCGAAACTGCAAGCATTTCCAGACGTGTCTCCAACGTCACTTCTCTTTGCCAATACCTTTTCATAGGAAGCCTAACTGCCAAATTGATTCAAAAAAAACTTGACAAAATCAGCGAAGATGAGTTAGTGAATGCTTTGAGAACGTATAAGAAAAATAGAAACAGAAGAAATTTCGAGGAAATTCTCAGAAAATGTAGAATTTTGGAAGGTACTCTTCACACTGCATATAACAGTGTATAAGAAATCAAATATAAAATAATAAATAACCCCCCCGCCCTTCTGTCGACTTTTTCTCTTAATGCAAGCGTTAATATTACGACGGCAGAGGCAAGTATTGCATACAAGGCAAGTAAGATCGAACGTTCAGGTGACCCAACAAAAACAGCCGTTGGAAAGAATAACTGTCCTATAGAAATAGAAACAGTCGCATCGACAATGCAGCTCCCTATAATGTCTCCTATTGCAAGTTCATACTGTCTTTTGCGTATTGCAGTCAAGTCCACCACAAGCTCAGGAAGCGATGTGCCGATTGCCAGCACAAAAAAGCTGATGAAGAATTCGGGTACGCCTAACTCGTTCGACATACTGATTACCGATTGAACGACTGCTAACGCACCAACTGCAACACCAACATAACTTAGAGCAGCTATCACCAAGTGAATGAGATAGTGCCTTCCAGTCTGCGTTTTTAATTGTTTCTTTTTCACAATGTCCTTTGCCGTAGTTTTCTTTATTACTAAAAGGAAGATTGGCCAACTGGCTATCAGCAAGAATGCCTTCACTCTCGTGAACCCGGTTAGTACTACAGATATGGCTAGTATGAGTGCCAAAACCTCGAAGGCACCTATCACTAAGACTTCCCTTCTTTTTACTTTGAATTTTCTGCCTAGAAAAGGAATAAGTCCCAATATCAACGTGATCTGGGTTAGGACGGACCCAATGGAATCTCCTACATCAATATCTCCGTGCCCACTTGAACACGCAACGATTGAATTTGCGATTTCTGGTAGATCCGTACCAATAGATACTAGTATGAGACCTATCATGAGAGAAGAAATCCCTAATGTAGAAGCAAAATGAACCGAGTGTTCAACGGCCTTGTCACTAGAAAAAGTTAAAAGAAATATTCCTGAAATGAGCACTGCAACCGCGAATACTATCCCAAAGACCAGAGACTCTACCGTTTCCCTTTAACATCTTTCATAATCATATACAAGATTGCTAATAATATTTCAGCTATATGCCCAGTCAAAAGGATTAAAATGACATTACCATTAGTGTCAGCAAATAGGTTTATGTTATAGAAAATACTTATATAATATATCTGGATAAGCCATGAAGTTGGATTTTCCATCAGGGAGAAGGGGATCTCTGGTAATTACAGTGACCATTCTGAGAGCCGCAAAAAAAGGCATGCTGAAAACACACTTGCTTAGCTCAGTTTCATTAAGTTGCGAGCAGTTCAACAGATACCTTGGTTTTCTAAAAGCCAAAGGCTTCGTCGAAGAATATGGTAGATTGTATAAAACTACCGCCAAAGGTTTGGAGTTAATTTCGGAATTTGAATCTTCGCCATTAACACGCAGTGTACTAACAACTTAACACTACGACATTGGCACATATCTTCCCTTTTTTTCTAATCCCCCCGACACAGCAGTAATCTGCTTTAATAATGTGGTAGGGTATTGGCTATGTCTATTCAGTTGTCACAATGATTGACACGACTGAAATGTTCTGATTTCAATACTGACGGATAGCGAAATAATCCACTGCATTGACCAAAAAACAGTTACATCTTAATACATTCTAAAACGTCAAGAACACACGCTTGGTTATTTTGTCTGGTTAAGACACCGTGTTCTAAAATGCAGATATGCAGAGCTAAATAAGTTCTGCCAGTTCTGTCCATTTTCCGACGAAACTAAGTCCCTTTGGAGTTGTAGCATATTCAATTGGGCTATTATGAACTTTCAGTAGCCCTTGTGATTGAAGGTAAGAGAGATACTTCACTAAAACCTTCCATGATAGACTCACACTATACATCACTTTTGTCTTCGTCTGTGGTCGTTTGCATAAACTCAATATTTCCGCCATAATTTCGAGCCTGTTTCTTCTTTTCATTAAGATCCCTCAAGGGTATTCAAGTGCAATGGAAGTGCAAACATAAAAATTTTCTGCAAACGGACAGAGCAAAACAAACGCTTCGATAAGACAAAGATTTCAAAGGAAGGAGAGTATTTGCTGGATAACGGCTTCCTCATTTCAGCAAAACTCTTAGTTTTGCTTTTTGGCAGACCTTTCTTCAATGACTGTGAAGAATAGTCTGTATAGTGTCTTGCAGGAATAGAGTTGGACACTCTTCAGCAGAAGGCGTCCATAAATCCGTCTGTAACTCGTAATAATGCTAATTCGCTTTCAACTCATTCTCTGATAGTGTTTGGCGTTACGTTCAGACCAGTTTCTTCTTTTCCTTGCTTCCGTGCTGGTTGGAAAGTTTTACACCTTAAAATAGGAAAAGCCATTATAGCTTTCTGCGGAGTATATCTTCCTTTAGCCTTTTTCAAGAACTCTTTTATGTGCGGCTTATCAACAAAAATCAAAGGAACATCTATGAACTCTGCAAACGTCTTGATTTCCGAGCATAGTTACGAACAGTTTCATATTCTTGATTCAAGTCACAGAGAGGAAAGCCTTAAAATTTGAGATTACATCACAAAGGTTACTGGCTTCACCTGTGGGGTCGTCGTCTAGTTAAGGTGTCTGGTCTGGAGAAGGCGTGTATCCCAGTTCCAGAGCCTCTAGTTTGGTCTAGGATACCAGCCTTTAGCCTTAGTAATTCTGTTGTGTTGTCTGTTTTTGGAATGGTGTTGGTGTTGGTCTTTGTAGTATTTCTTTGTTATACCCTGTGTCTCTAGCGGTTGACTTTGCTGTTTTTTCATTTTGTTTTCCTCTTGAATTTTATAGGCAACTGTCTTATTTATATGTTCGTTTTGGTCTTATACCCTGTGTTGATGTAGATGTCTAAGATTAGGTTATTTATTCGTACTCGAAAGCAGGGTTCTCGTATTGAGTCTGTTCCTTTAGAGAAGTTGGTTAAGTTGTCTGCTTTTGGTAAGAGGCGTTGGGAGTTTAAGGATGGTTGGTTGATTCTTGAAGCTATGTAATTTGTTTGGTTGTGTTGCTCTACGAGCACGCACAAGATGAAATCAGCACCAACTAGATTGTTGTTGAGTAATCCTCAATTGAGCATTTTCCTCAGTTGGGATATTGTGTTTTCTTTTGTGGATTATTACTACTAGTGTTACTGCTATTAGTATTAGTGCAGTTGCTACTACGAGTAGTTGTGTGATTTCGAATGTTAGAGATTGTTGGGATATTAATATTTCTTGTATTGATTGGTTATAAGCAAAGTATAGGTAACTGTGTATGTTATTTGAGCATGATAGCAGAGTATGTGAAACTTCTTCACCATTAACCAACACTATGTAGGGACCATCCATCAAATCTTTTGGGACACACATTCTGCAAAAACTGGTAGTGCCATTCTCACCAGTTGCAGTGAAGCTTATTGCAGTGCCATTGAATTGGAAATTAGAGATTGAGGAATTGCAGATAATTTGAACGTGCCATTCTGAGGTAGCATTGAAGTCGGAAAACACTCCCATCAAAGGATAATTGTCCTTACCATTCTCATCAATTTTATACGCTGTGTCGCCTATTCCATCACGGTTCGAGTCAACTCCAATATAGTTGCTCCAGAAGTTGCCTTCAACACCGTTGTCCCAAAAATCTGTAATGTTTGGAGTTTGCATAATTACCTGTTTGCTGTTATTTATGAAATTGTTGTGACAAAATGTGTTATTTGAAGAGTTAGAGAGGACCGTACCGTTTCGGTTGTTTACTATGTGGTTTTCGGAAATGTTGTTGTTAGAAGAGTTAAAGAGATGGATGCCGTCGATGTTGCTTGTTATGTTGTTTCCGAAAAAAGTGTTGTTGTCGCAAGATTGGTAGAGAAAGACGCCCGAGTTGTTGTTGTTAGCTATTCTGTTCCCAGAAACATGGTTGTTGCTGCACGAAGACAGCAGGCGGAGACCATATGAGTTGTTTGTTATGTTATTGCCAGAAACAATGTTGCAATCTGAAGAATCAAAGAGATAAACGCCTTCGGAGTTGTTTTCTGTTATGTTGTTTCCAGAAATTGCGTTGTATGAAGACGAATAGAGAGAGATGCCAACATCATTGTTTGCTATGTTGTTCCAAAATATAGTGCTGTTTCTTGTGTTTGCGAGTGAGATTCCAGGATTGTTCTTTGTTAGCGTTAGATTCCTGACCCTTATGTTTGTGCAATTTACGAGGACCACATACCCAGCGTCCAATGGTACTTCAGCGTCATGTTTGTTTATCCAATAGTATACTGGTTTTCCATCGACCAAGTTAGAAGAACCTACCCAATTAACAAACTCTGAAAGCTCATCACTTCGAAGATCAAAATTGTAGCTGTTGTTAGACATAATGTTTTGTCTCACAACATTTTTCGAGGAATCCTCAAGTTGGACACCATAGGTGTTGTTTGCTATTTTGTTTCCAGAGATAACACTGTTGGATGATGAGGAGAGGCTAATTCCATACAAATTGTGAGATAGGGTGTTGTCACTGACGTTTGCATTGACACGATTTATCCAAACGCCTTTTTGCTTGTTTGCTAAGACTGTGTTATTCGTGAGTATCAAATTAAAAATTGATGATTTGCAATAGTCTTGAGCACTGGCATATACACCGTTTCCCCAATTTTCCAATATTGTGTTAGACGAGAAATTGACATTGTAAATGTCGCTTCGGCCACCCCCACCGTATGCGAACAAACAAGCCCCATTTATACCGTTTGACGAAATAGTATTGGAAGAAAACGTAACATTGCGAATGCATCTTTTGCCCTCGCGTGGGGTGTAACTTAGTAAGTAAATTCCGTTCTCTTGGTTTTCTGAAATTATGTTGTTGGTGAAAATGATACCTGAATGTATGTCAGTGTAAGTAGTTATTCCCCCAGCTATCCCATTTTTGTTCTTTGTTATGTTGTTTTCCCGTATTAGCACGTTATTTTCGCCAAGTAGTTTTATGCCGCTTTCCGAGCAATTTGTAATTTCGCTTTTTTCGATTGTTGCAAGCTTTGGGCTATTGATGGTGATTCCGTGAATAGCGTATTCTACTTTGGTGTGCTTCAGCGTGAGCTGTTCGGTTGAGTTTCCTTTGAATTCTATTGTTTTCCAAGCTCCAGCATATGGGTCTGGCGGGTTGCTTGCAACTCTGCTTGATGTAAAAATTACTGGATTGGATTCGGTTCCTGAAGCATTCAATCCGCCTTCAACAATTAGAGAAACATTATCATCAAAATTCACATGAACTCCAGCTTCGATGGTTAACGATGCGTTTGAGTCAATATAGGTGTCGTTAACGACTCGGTAAGTATCGACAGGCGTCCAAGTGGTGTCTGAAGTTATGTGCCCTTCAATGGATATCGTGGCGTTTGCAGAAGGGATGTGAAAGCTTAGAGAAATAACGCTTGAGATTACAAGAACTAGGATAATCAACAATACAAGCTTTCTACTCATTTTACATCGTTAACTACATGCCCTACTTAGTTCTTAATACTTATGGGAAATGAACCATTGAATTATAGATGAACGTGATTAGCGCATGCGTGTTCCTTTTGTTTACAGAAAGTTTTCTAGGTTGCGAGCGTCAGCAAAATCAAAGCTAAAAATCTTGCATGCATTTGCACTGGTCGCAAGAAAAGTAGTAGCCCTTCGCTTGGGGGAAGGGTTGGGATGGGGGGATACTCGCATACACACATCCCTTCATACCTCGTCGTTAAGGCGAAAGCACCGAGGAAGTCGCCGCGAAAAGGGTTTGCTGTGGCGTTGGGCTTCCTTAGCCGTCATTGATAGTTTGGTGAGACTAGGTCAAGGGGGGAGTCCGCTTGCGGGGGGATCCTTCCGATGTCTCACGTGTAAAGGTTACAAATACCGAATCTCTATGCTGACCTCAGTCAGCAGTTGTAAGCGCTTAATAGACTGAGTATTGGAACAATGGTTTGGGTGAGGGCGGGAGGGTGGGAGCAAGGCGAACAGCCTTGCGGAAAAGCGCGGGGGAGAGTAGTTTTTATAAGAGTTCTTAGTAGTTCTTTCCGAGAGGCGAATGGCTTCTTTCACCCTTAGGGTGTTGTGTTGACGTGAGCAATAATTTAGAGCAATTGCTTAATGACAAAAGAGGGTTATTTGCGTTTTCGGAATAGTTTTAGTCCTTCCATTTCGGTTATGTATTCGAATCCGTGTTCTATTAAATCGGTGGCTTCTTTAACGTTGCTTGCGGTTTTGCAGGTGTAATCTTCTTCTTCGTTGAATGTGATTAGTTGTGTGTAGAACATTGTTGTTTCTATTTTTTTGTGTCCTAGTCTCTGTTTTACAAGTAGGATGTCTTTTGTTTTGTCGTATAACATTGTTGCGTGGTAGTGTCTTAGGTTTCTGAGTGGGATTGTTTTGAGTTGTGGTTCTTGTAGTGTTTTTGATAGTTTGTTTCTTGTGTGTCTCCATGCTTCGCCCATTGCTCTTGAGTTTGGAAATGGTTTATCTGTTGTGTATTTGTGAAGGTATTGCCTGAGCATGTCAGCGGTTTTTTGTTTTAGTTTTATTGCTCGTGAGTTGTGTCCTTTGCAGCCCTGTGCGCTGATTATGCCCTGTTGGCTGTCTATGTGTTTGCGTGTTGTGGTTGCTAGTTCGTGTCCTTCTAAGCCTGTTTCCTTTAGGATTGTAAAGATTGTCGCGTATTTGCGTGTGGCTGCTGCTATTATTTTGTCTATGTTGGCTGTGGTTGGGATTAGTGGGATTTTGCGTTCCCATCTATAGCGTGGTGGTGTCCACTTGATTTGATGTGTTTCTGCATAGTATTTGTATGCTTGCACCATTTTGGTTTTGGTGCTGTTTGCTACTTTGTGGTTGGCGATTGTTGCCCTTACTGCTTCGGGGTTGTGAAGGTCTGTCATTTTGCTGAGTTGTCTTAGCTTGTATGATGTGTCCTTAATGGTTGATTCTCCTAGTCCTCTGTTTTTGAGGTCTATTAGAGTGTTGATAATTTCCTGTGTTCCTGAGTTTGTGGCTTTTATCAAAGTGTTTATTATCAAGTCGTCGTATTTTGATGGTTGTTGGGGTCGTCGTCTAGTTTGCGGAATCTGTGTATCTTGGTTCAGTTCCGCATAGAGTGGTCTAGGATACCAGCCTGGGGTGCTGGTGGTCCTGGGTTCAAATCCCAGCGACCCCACCATGACCGCTTTTTTCAGAATGTTACCTTTGTCGGTTGACTTGAGAGTCTCTCTAGGATTGTTATCTGTGTTGAGGGGAAGGTTTAATGCAGATTGGTGCTATTGATGTGCTTCTGTCGAAGCTAGGAGCAGTTAGTTTGGTCTTGCTTGACCCCGTGGTGGCGCTTGTTGTTTCATTCGTCTTTCTAGCAGCTATGTTGTACAAACGTGTGAGTATAGGAGTGACGTTGGTTTCCAGCGCAATAATTATGAGCCTTCTTTCAATGGGTCTGACTGGTGTTTTCAAGGTCTTGGTTGAAACCACTTCTAACCTACTTACAATCTCGCTTGTGGCAGTAACCATAGGAATAATGCTGTTGAGCCTTCTTTACAGGGAAACAAAAGCTTTAGAGTCCCTTAGCGGAAGCTTCAGCGGTTTACTTAGAAATCCTAAGCTTATAGTGAGCGCACTTCCAGCCATGATAGGGCTTCTTGCAGTGCCAGGGGGAGCTTTGATGTCAGCGCCGCTCGTGGAGAAAGAAGCTGAAAAGCTCAAACTGGAAGAAAATGAGAAAGCTTTCGTGAACGTGTGGTTTAGGCACATAATTTTTCCAGTGTATCCGATGAGCCAAGTCATTATACTTGCAGCGGCCCTTACAGGTACGTCGATAACGTCGATAGTTATGAGCCAGATTCCTGTTGCCATTGCCATGACAGTCGTAGGATATTTTGCGGTGCTAAAGAAAGCTACTGTTTCTAAAGATGTGGTCTCAGAGGCGAATTTTCAGGAGAATCTTAAGAGTTTCTTAATATCGTTTTCGCCAATCTTAGCGATGATTCTGACTGTTGTAATCTTTGGGGTTGATGTTTCCATCGCGGCATTTATAGGGATAGCCTTGTTGCTCCTTATCACCAAACCTCGTCGGCACATTATTCTTAAAACGATCTCAAACGTCGCAGTTTACAAGATAGCCTTAGCTGCCTACGGCGCCATGCTGCTGCGAAGCGCTACTATGGCCTCTGGAGTTTCAGAGGTTCTGGGCCAAACAATTGCCACTTGGAACATGAACGAGGTCTTGCTGTTGTCAGCGGTTCCAGCAGTTCTAGGATTCCTTGTCGGTTCACCCTCTGGAAGTATAGCAATAAGCGTCCCAATACTTGAAGGGACATTGAATTTTACATCAGGCAGTGCAAGTTTGCTTTATATTTCAGCTTTTCTAGGATATTTAGCCGCTCCTACTCATCTCTGCCTAGTTTTAACTGCCGATTACTTCAAGTGCTCGCTAAACAAGGTGTACAAGTTTTTAGCGCCATCATTAGCTATGTCGTTTGCAGTGGCTCTACTGGTTTACCACATATTTTGACGCTCTATCTTAATATCACATGTGCACACCTAAAGAAAAACATGGGAACATGAACCCCCGAAAAGTTCTAAACTTCTGAAACTTATTTACTTGTTCGCGTTTTTTGAGTGAAGATTTAATTAAAGCAAAACAGAAGATAATGGAGAGCTCAAATGAAACAGCTGATTCACAACGGTGTCCTCATTCCGAAAAAGCCAGAATGGCGAAAATTACATGTAACAGTGCAGGGCAACCGCGTGAACTTAACGCCAGAGCAAGAAGAAATGGCTATTGCATGGGCTAAGAAGCTTGGCACCGAATATGTCAAGGATCCTGTTTTCGTCAAAAACTTCTTCCAAGACTTTCGCAAAGCACTAGGCATAAAAGTCAAGATACCATCAGAAAACTTTGACTTTTCACTTGTAATAAAGCATGTTGAAGAGGAAAAAGCCTTCAAACTGAGTCTTACAAAGGAACAAAAAAAGAAATTGGCTGCAGAACGTAAGGCGATAAGAGAGAAAAACAAGGAAAAATATGGCTTTGCCAAAGTGGATGGCGTCAAAGTAGAAATCGGTAACTATACTGCTGAGCCCTCAAGCATTTTCATGGGGCGAGGAAAGCATCCGTTACGAGGACGTTGGAAACATGGCGCAGGCAAAAGCGACATAGTTCTTAACCTTTCGCCAAATGCGCCAAAGCCACCGGGTAACTGGAAAGAAATAGTGTGGCAACTAGATAATATGTGGATAGCTAAGTGGGACGATAAACTTCGGGGTAAAGAGAAATATGTGTGGCTGGCGGACTCGTCACCTTTGAAACAACGCAAAGATGTAGAAAAATTCAACAAGGCTATTGAGCTTAGTAAAAGGATAGAAGATGTTAGAAAACATATAATGACTAATCTGGATGCTGAAGATGCTACAAGGCGCAAAATTGCCACTGTGTGTTATCTGATTGATGTTTTGAAACTGCGTGTTGGCGACGAGAAAGATGCAGACGAAGCAGACACGGTGGGTGCCACAACGTTGAGACCTGGACATGTAAAATTCGGAAAAAATCGTGTAGTAACCTTTGACTTTTTAGGTAAAGATGCTGTTAGATGGCAAAAACGAATTCGACTGCCTGAACAGGTCATTGGCAATGTTAAGGAGTTTATGAAATCTGCCGAGTCATCGATTTTCGAAGGGGTAAGGTCAAAGAATGTTTCACTTTTTCTCGACGAGATCGTGACTGGTATTTCAAGCAAGGTCTTCAGAACCTACCACTCCTCTAAGGTAGTGGCTGATTTTCTCTACAGTTCTGATGTTTCAAAGCCGGATCCGGAGTATGAAAAGAAGCATGTTGCAACTATGGCTAATCTTGAAGCTGCTATCGTTTGTAATCATAAGAGAAAGCCTAGGAAGAACTGGAAGGAGTCTTTGGAGAAAAAGATGGAGAGATTGAAGAAACTGAAAGCTAAAGGTACTCCTAGTGCAAAGAAACGAGCTAAGATTCTTCAACGCAAGATTAAGGCTTTTCGTGATACTAGAGATTACAATCTTGGAACTTCTTTGAAGAGTTACATTGACCCTCGCATTTACTACGGGTGGGGGCGAAAAGTAGATTTTGACTGGAAGCTTTATTATCCTAAGGCGTTACAGAAGAAGTTTTCTTGGGTGGAACGCAAAACGGATTAAATCTTTTCGAAGCGTATAATGTAGACTAATTGGTTTTCGTTCCATTCACCGTACGTCTTTTTCCAAATTTCGTTAAATTCTCCTAGCGTGAAACCTCCTTCTGCCTTGGCGTCTTCTCCGTTAAAATACTTCAATCGTTTTCTTTCAACTGAGATGATGCGTAGATCTGCGAAATGTGGTTCTAATACTGTAGCGTAGACTATTTTGCCGGTTTTTATTTTTGTATCTGGAGGGGCTATTCTTGTGGTTTGAGTTTGCAAGCCTTTTAGAACAGGGTCTCTGTTGAGTGCAGTGAAAATGAGTTCGCAAGGTTCTTCAATGACCTCTTTGACGATTTCTTCAACAGGTTTTTCTGGTTCTTCAGCAGCTTTTGCAATTACTCGACGTGCTTTTCTACCGTGAACTGGTTTGCTGGCAATTTCTTTAGCGACTTCAATTTGCCTTGTCGGTTCCTCGATTTGGCGGGTGATTGTAAGGGCTGTACTGTAGTCAAGTTTACCAAGTTCTCGTGGCACGCCCACTTTTTCTGTCGATATAATCATTTTTTGGATTTCTACGGGTGCCTCTGTTAACCTAAGCCAGTTATTGATAGTGTCGGAGGAGACGCCGATTTTCTTTCCGATAACTTCTTTCGATGGATATTTCTCAGGGTATTTTTCTAGGAGTTGTTTACAGCAATTTCCTTTCTCTACGGCATTTAGATCTTCCCTTTGTATGTTTTCGATAAGGTTCAACTCTATTACTTGCTCATCTGTGAAGTTACGGATAATTGCAAGAACCTTTCGCAGTCCTGCCTGTTGCGATGCACGATAGCGTCGTTCGCCTACAACAACCTCGTATTCGTCGTCTACAGGTCGGAGTATGAGTGGTTCCAGAAGACCTACTTGTTTGATGCTATCAGCAAGCTCGTTGAGCCTTTCAATGTTCATGTCAAGACGTGGATTCAGCCTATTTGGACGAATTCTGTTTAATTCGATTTGCCTTAGCTCGACCATACATTGTTCGCCTTTCTCTTCTTTAAGAAGAAGTTGTTCTTAATCTTTTAAACTACATGTGAGCCCGCCGCCTTTGGAACTCCCTCGATTTTCATTTGGCTAAGCAGGCTACTAATAGAAGTCAAATATGAATTGTGACGCTTCAGATTAAGCAGAAGTTGGTTATGAGCATAGCGACTATAATTCGGTACAATAATTCATTGTTGGTAATGAACTTAGCTTTCCATAATGTTTAAATCCTTTATGTGCCAAGCCACTATTTCTTCAAACAAGGAGAAATAACCAGTCATGACCGAAGAAAAAGTCACCGTTGAACAATTACTCGAAAAAGCTAAACGCCCCGCAAAACTAGCCCTAGCTTACCATCCCTTCTACGAAGGCAAAGTTCAAGTCATGCCAAAATGTGCCATCCGCAGCCCGGCTGACTTCGCCATCTGGTACACCCCAGGCGTCGCCGCCAACTGCCGCAAAATCAAAGAAAACCCATCGGAAGTCTGGACCCAAACCAACCGAGCTAACTACGTAGCTGTAGTCACTGATGGCACCCGCGTCCTCGGCCTGGGCGATATAGGCCCCAAAGCAGGAATGCCCGTCATGGAAGGCAAAGCATTACTCTTCAAATACCTAGGCGGGGTTGACGCGTTTCCAATTTGCCTCAACACCAAAGACCCCGATGAAATTGTCCATGCATGTGAGCTTATCGAGCCTACTTTCGGTGGCATAAACCTTGAAGACATTAGCAAACCCAAATGCTTCTATGTACTAGATCAAGCCCGTAAAAAACTCAACATACCCGTTTGGCACGATGATCAACAAGGCACCGCAACAGTCATCCTAGCAGGCTTGCTTAATGCGCTGAAGATCGTAGGCAAAAAACCCTCTGAAGCCCTTATTACCCTCATAGGCGTCGGCTCAGCCAACACCCGTACTGCATATGTTCTCTTCCGCGCCGGATTCAAACCAGGAAATATTATTCTCGTCGACTCCAAAGGCATCCTCCACCTCGGAAGACCCGACATAGAAAAAATAAAAGAAGAAAACCCGTGGAAATACGAACTAACCCAAAAAACCAACGCAGAGGGCAGAACAGGCGATATGGCAACAGCCCTCAAAGGCGCAGATGCGATGGTAGCTGCCAGCAAACCAGGCCCGGGCACCATCAAAAAAGAATGGATAAGCCAAATGGCCACAAACAGCATAGTCTTTGCATGCGCTAACCCCATCCCAGAAATCTGGCCATGGGAAGCAAAAGAAGCAGGCGCACGAATAATAGGCACAGGACGCAGCGACTTCCCCAACCAAATCAACAACAGCCTAGGCTTTCCAGCTATATTCCGCGGCGTCCTAGACGTCAGAGCCACCACAGTAACAGACGACATGTGCGTAGCCGCAGCCAACGAGTTAGCCCAGTTCGCCGAGGAAAGAGGCATAAACGAAAACGACATTGTTCCACGCATGGAAGAATGGGAAGTCTACCCTCGTGAGGCAGTTGCCTGCGCCCTGCAAAGCATAAAAGAAGGTGTCGCTCGTGTCAAACCTTCCAAACAAGAACTGTGGGAAAGAGCTGTAGCAATCATCAAGAACGCAAGAGAGTCAACCCACCTCCTAATGAAACATGGACTAATCAAAACGCTGCCACCAGAAGAGGACATACTAGCCACTGGTCCATAGTTCCTCCCTTCTCTTTTTTTAACACTCACATATTTTTGCAACAAGTACACTAGATTCACCTAATTCTCAAATTTATAAATCAATTAAAGATTTCATAAACTTCCAAATCTCTCTTTGAACTCAAAAAGCCGCAAACTAGGGAATATGCGTATGTTATGTGCAATCCAAGCACAAACTACTTCCCTTTAATAAATTTACAGAAAATGCTAGATTCGTCAACTTCAATGATAGACACATTCAATCCGAATTCATCAAACAACCTGGCGAATTGGTCGTTGCTTACAGTAGTAACCTTAAAACCGTCCGCGCACACAATAGTTCCGTCGCAGGTCTTTTCCTCATCTATCTCTCCTATAAGACCAACCCGTGATTGCTGTCTAAACCATTCCAGACGAGCTTCCCATATTTTTGGAGAATAACTAGAAAAGAGAATAATTCCATCGTCTTTTGTCACTCTTACCGATTCGGCGATGAGCTGTCTCTCGTTAACCCCAAGTGCGGATATGCCGTTTTGAATGCAAAACACAGCATCAAAAATGCATGAACGAAATGACATTTGAGATGCATCCATCAGAAACACGCTATAGTTTTCATGACTTCCCATATATGACATTACAAGTTCTAAACTTTCCTTGGAGATATCATTTCCAACAATATGTGAAACAAACTGTGATACCGCTTTCATAACTCTACCATAACCACATCCAAGTTCAAGAACCAAATCTGCACCATGAAAGCTAGAAATGACGAATTGGACCTCTGCGTCAAGATACTGTTTAATCCTTGGAGGAGCCATCTCATAACAGCTAAGAAGCTTATTAGCTGAAAGCTTCTCTCTGTAATAAGTATCTTTGCGCATAGACCCATTTAAGGAAAAATTCAAGATTTAAATCCGTTGGCTCCTATCTCAGTGTGTACCATCGAAACTCGTTTGCTCAAAGCAACGGTGATTCACATAGAAATTATCATTCTGGAGAAGCCAAAACATAGCTAAGTTAAAGCATTATCAGATTGTTTAAATATTTTTTCGACTAATAAGACTCTGTGAAAATTGGCAAGATTGAGTTTGCTGAGCTTGAGAAGGAGATTTCAGAGACAGATGAATCTCCCTTAGAATATTTAGCTCCAGACCTCGGAAAAGTCTATGTTATCGCTATTGCTAGGGATGGGTGCTCAGCCTGTGAAAAACAGAAACCAAAGCTTAACAAATTAGCAACAGAAGTAGCACAAAAGTTTGAAGACAAAGTAGTTTTCACTCAAATACACATTAAGCACTTGCACAGTTCGGATGAAGAATCCTTACGAAGCAAAGATATATTCGGTCACTATTTCTATCCTACTAACCTGATTCTGATAAGGACTAGAGACCGCGGTGCGATAGAGCTTTACAGAAACATTTCACCAGATATGGATGAGCTAAAAAAGAACATCGTCATTGCTGCTGAAATTGCAACAATGATTGAAAAAGAGATCACTTGATCTTGAGAGAATGCCTTTGATTGATGAAGGTTTCTAAAGGTCCTTAATCATTGTCACATTAACCTTTAGTATTTGAAGTGAAATTGATGGCTGCCAGCGAAAGGCTTTAGAAAAATTTATATTGCTAAGCTGTTTCTGTAGTTCCGCGTAATAAAAGAAAGAAGGTGTATGTAAAATTGTCAGTAGGACTATCAGGAACTCCCGTTTTAATTCTCCGTGAAGGCTCCTCAAGATCAAGAGGAAGAGAAGCTCAACACGCCAACATTATGGCAGCAAAAATCGTCGCAGAATCCGTAAAATCCTCACTCGGCCCGAAAGGTATGGACAAAATGCTCGTTGACAGTTTCGGCGACGTCACTATAACAAGCGACGGACGCACAATTTTAGACGAAATGGACATACAACATCCAGCAGCCAAAATGATGGTGGAAGTGGCTAAAACCCAAGACAACGAGGTCGGCGACGGCACAACTACAGCCGTAGTCTTCTCAGGCGAACTCTTATCACTAGCTGAAGACCTCATCAACAAAAGCGTTCATCCCACCGTCATCATAGACGGATACAAAAAGGCAGCTGAAAAAGCTCTAGAAACACTGGAGAAAATCGCTATCAAAGTAGACTCTACAAACAAGAAATTCCTCAAAAAAGTAGCCATGACTTCCATGGCAAGTAAACTCGTATCAGAAAGCCGTGACTATCTTGCGGACTTGGCGGTGGACGCTATTCTTTCCGTGGCAGAAAAAACTGGAACAGAATATAAGGTCGACTTGGACGACGTGAAAATCCAGAAGAAGCCGGGCGAATCCATTAGGGGCACCAAGCTCATCAACGGCATCGTAGTTGACAAAGAAATAGTTCACTCAGGAATGCCGAAACTAGTTGAAAAAGCGAAAATAGCGTTGCTTGACACCGCTTTAGAGATTGAGAAAACTGAATTTGACGCAAAAATCAATATTGAGAGCCCCGAGCAAATGGAAGCTTTCCTTAAACAAGAAGAGAACATGATAAAAGCAATGGTGAACAAACTCGCGAAGGTAGGCGCAACTGTGGTTATTTGCCAAAAGGGCATCGACGACTTAGCCCAACATTTCATGACGAGAAAGAATATTCTAGCGGTGCGGCGGGTCAAAAAATCAGACATGGAAGGTTTGACTAAAGCTACTGGTGGAAAAATAGTTAGCAACTTAGATAGCATAACTAAGAAAGACCTTGGCTACGCTGCAGTCGTGGAAGAACGCAAGATAGGTGACGATAAAATGACCTTCATTGAAGGATGCAAGCACCCCCACTCGGTAACAATTCTAATACGTGGCGGAACAGATCGCATCGTAGATGAAGCTGAACGCTCAATACACGATGCCCTCTGCGTCATCAGAGACGTAGTGAAAGAACCAAGAATTGTAGCGGGCGGAGGCGCTTCAGAACTTGAAGCAGGAAGAATATTGAGAAACTACGCAGAAACCTTACCTGGAAGAGAGCAACTAGCAGTAATGCGTTTTGCAGAAGCATTAGAAGCAATACCGACGACTTTGGCTAAGAACGCAGGACTAGACCCAATAGACATCATATCCGAGTTAAGAGCACGCCACGAAAAGAAGCAGATATGGGCAGGAGTAGACGTTTTCAACGGCAAAGTAGGCGACATGAACAAAGCAGACGTTTATGAGCCCCTCGTCGTAAAGAAGCAAATTATAAAATCCGCAACTGAAGCCGCAACAATGATCTTGAAGATCGATGACATCATCGCATCCGGCAAAGCGAAAATGCCTGCTGGGCCTCCGGGTGGCCCTGGAGGCATGGGTGGTATGGGCGGAATGGGCGGGATGCCTCCGGGCGGTGGGGAGTTTTAAGGAGACGTCTTCCCACAATAAGATCGACATAGGTCCTCCGAAGTTAACACGTTTCGAGAAGGCTCGCATAGTGGGTGCTAGGGCGCTTCAAGTCGCTATGGGTGCACCCCTCCTTGTAGAGCCTTCCACTCTTTCTAGTCCTATTGATATTGCCCTGAGTGAACTTGAAAGTGGTATGCTTCCCATGACTATCCGCAGAACGTTGCCGGACGGCACGTTTCAAGATATACCGCTTAAATGGCTTCTTCAAGAAAAATAAGCTGCTTTGTTACCCGCCTAGCATTTCGTTTGCTTCTTTCAAAGTTTCAGTAATTCTTTTCCAGTGGGCTCCTTGCCAATAGATTTTTCCACATTTTGGGCATTCCCAAAACTCTTTGTAATAAGTTTTGGTTGAGGGTGGAATTTTGTCGAAGATTTTATCTTTCTTAACAGATTTTATGTTAGTATTGCATTTAGGGCACCGAGAAGCGTCAGGGTTGAGTTCAAGCTTTAGGTTGAATTGTTTTGAGAGAGCTGCGAGTCGTTCTGCCTCGTTTTTTCCTTTGACGAGAAAAGCTTCTGCATGTTGACTTGTTGCTTGTTGATATAGTTCAACGTCTCGTGTTAAGAGGACGCGTTTTTCAGTTTTTGAAATTTCTACAAGTAATTTATCTTCTATGTTATTAGCATATTCTACGTTGTGGCCTAGCATGCGTAGCCATCGTGTTAGCTTGCCCAGCATACCGTTTGTGATAAACTTCAATTCTTCGCACCTTCTCGATTTTACATTATCTTGTTTCCTTCATAAAACACTTCTTTTAGTAGAATTCTTATCCATGTTTTAGGAGGAATGCTTAGGCTACTTTTGAGTTTCAAGAAGTGTCTAGGTAGAATCGTTGGAGTAGCCTCTCAGGTCGTTTATGTCCCACATTAAGATGCGCAGTTCTTGAGGGAACACTTTGCCAGCAAACTGGCTTTTCAGTTCGTCCACAACTTTCTTGTTTATAGCTTCTGGGATTTCCCATTGACTTGAATAGGCTCTTTGGCTTAAATAAGCAAGGCGCTCATCTGTGTTATTAGTATAAGAAGCTACAAATACCGACTTTGAGGGCTTGACTAAGTCTTTTAGTTCCCATTCTCCTTTCCCAAGTCTACGGCTTTCATATCCGTAGCTTCTGAGCAGTTTGTTATAGGTTTCTCTAAGCGGGTTTTTACGCACGTAAATTATTGAAACCATAAGTTTTTGAGTAACTCTGCAGATTTCCTGTAGAGCCATTTTCCACTCGCTGATTAGATGGAGAATATGTATGCAAACCGTAACGTCGAAAGAGTCGTCTCTAAAAGGAAGAAAGCACACATCACCTTGAAGCAAATTACGTACATCTCTTTCCACCGCTTTGTCTATCATCTTCTTAGCGATGTCCACGCCTACTACCTCGAATCCGTTGTCCTGTAAAGGCTTAGAAAATCTTCCAGTTCCAACACCAGCATCCAAAACTGTGTTGTAGCCGTGCAATTCGTCGATCAGTGTTTTGACAAGTTGTTTCATAACTTGCTTGGGAGGACCCCTTGTTTTGTCATAGATTTCTGCCGCTAAGTCAAATGATATTTTCATCTCGAAACACCCAAACATGTGCACGCGTTTAGTAATGAAATTATAGAAGCATCAAAAGCGTAAGAGTACATAAGCAAAAAAGGTATTCAGAGAGACAGTTAAAGCTATTTGAAACGATGTTCACTTATCCGAGGATTGACATCAATATTGCGGAGGATAGGGATTGAAACAAATAAGAATCCAAGCTTTAACAATCGAAGACTACGATGCCATAATTGAGCTTTGGAAGCGAGTAGGCTTGCCTTTCAAGCCGAAAGGCAGAGACAGCAAACAAATGATGGAGAAGCAGATGAAAGCTTTTCCAGAGTTCTTCACCGGTGCTTTCCACGAAGAAAAGCTTGTAGGAGTTGTGATCGGCAGCTATGAGGGAAGAATGAAGGGATGGATAAACCGCCTAGCAGTAGACCCTGAATATAAGCGGAGAGGAATCGCTCAGCAGCTTATAAGCATAGTTGAGAAAGCCTTAGAAAAATGTGGCGCCGCAATTTTCTGCGCGTTAATTGAAACGCCAAACGAAGAATCACTCAAACTCTTTCAAAGAATGGGATATGTGACTCATCAAGACATTTCATACGTTTCTAAACGGAAAAGCAAAGACATCTGAAAACCGTATATTCTATCGCAAAGCTTGCCTGCGCAGGACTCTACCAACTCCTGCTTCAGCGACGATTTCTCCTTCATCCATAACCAATAGTCCATTTACAAACGTCTTCACTGGCATGCCCTTCACCTGGCAACCGTGAAAAGGAGAATATTTTGCCTTTGAACAAAACCTGCGCGCATCTATTTTGACTCGTCGATGCATGTCAACAACTGTGATATTGGCGTTGTAGCCTTCCTTTAAGAACCCGTCGCTGTTGAAGTGGAATATTTCGGCTGGTTTTTCAGCTGTCAACCTGACCAAATCATCCAAAGTAAGTTGCCCTTCATTCACTTTTGTCAAAAGCAACGGCAATGATGTTTCAAGTCCGGGAATTCCTGGCTTCACGTCCCAGACAGAATCTGCTTTTTTCTCGGTTACTAGGTGTGGTGCATGGTCGGATGCTATAATGTCAACTTGACCATTTCTTACTGTGTTCCAAAGCTCCTCTACAATGTTTTTGCTTCTCACTGGAGGGTCGGTAAGCAACATCGTGCCTTGTTGTTTCAAGTCTTCAGATGTCAATAGCAGCTGATGCGGCGTGGCTTCGCAGCTGACTCTCAACCCGTTTTTTCTTGCGTTATGAATGAGGCTAACTGCTTTTTTGGAGCTGATGTGACAGAAGTGAATTTGCACATTAGATTCGAAGGCGATTTTAAGGATTCTTTCAACCGCTTTAGCCTCTACTTCAGGCGTGTGTGCTTTGAGGTATGCTTCAACATCGTTATGCCCAAGCCGCTGTTCAGCCTTTGCAACATTCTCCACCGTTTCATTGTCTTCGGCATGAACCGCCACAGGAACTCCAAGCTCACTGACCCTATTGAAGGCGCGTAGCAAGGCTTCATCATCATTGATGTCAAGTCCTCCTATCTGAGCGGCAAGATAAAGTTTGAAAGCCACCGCCCCTTCTCTGACCACTTTGCCAATTTCGTCTAGGGTTTCAGGGAATGCAGAGTAGAAACCTACATTTGCCAATATGCGACGCTTAGCCACTCGCATCCGTTCTCTAAGAGAAGAGGAATCCACAGTTACTGGCTTGTTGTTAGGCATATCGAGAATTGATGTGATACCGCCTGCAATAGCAGCCGCCGTTCCAGTGAAAAAGTCTTCCTTAAAAGCCTGCAGTTGACCACGGAGATGAACGTGCACGTCAATCAAGCCAGGAAGCGCTAAACATCTGTTCAAGTTAATTCTATCAGAAGCAGGGGGCAAATTCACTTCCTTTGCAATCTTAACTATCTTGCCTTCTTCGACCGCAATTCCAGCGTCTACAATTTCGCCTTCACAGTAGACTTTCACGTTGTAAAGAACAAGGTCAACGGTCAAAGTTTTATTTCACCCATCTCTCCAGTTCCATGAGATACTTTGCTTCGCATCGGTTAAATACAAACTCGTCCCATTCCTTTTTTGGCTTGCGGTTTATGAGTGAATCTTGGTGAATGCATGGAAGAAAGTCTGATTATTTCAGCTCTCCCTTTCACAAATGCAATGAGCCGCAAGCCCCCTTTTTTGTCAGGTGTATTTGTCTATTTGTCCCTTTGTTTCCGGTTTGAATTTGTTGCAGGTTACATGTTCTGGGTCAACGTAATCGCATTTTTGTTGGCGCCAAAAGCAATCTTTAGAAATTAGGTAGTTGACGAAGCAGCAATCATGACATGACTTAAGAGACATGTGCAGGCGTTCTATTCGCTGATGAGTTTAAAGAAGTCACGTTCGGTAATTATACCAACCAGCCGTTCATCATCAACGACTAATAGTGCACCAATATTTTTTTCGTTCATGATTCTTGCTGCTTCACTCAAATCTGCGCTAGGCATAATGGTAATCAGGTCCTTGACGCCTATTTCTAAGGCAGGGGTTTGAAGGACTTGAAGCATGGTTCCGGAGCGTAGATGTTGGAATACTTTGCCCGACCCAAAGAACCTAACCACATCCATGGCAGTCACTATGCCAACAACTTTTCCATCAGAAATAATGGGTAGGCGGCGGAAGCTCTTTTCTGCCATTGTTCTTTCGGCTTCAAATATTGTCGTTCTAGGAGTTGCGGTTACCACGTTTTTTGTCATCAAATCGGCAATTTTGGCTCCACTTATTTTACTCTTAAAAATCCTTAGCATATCTCTTTCAGTGACTATAGCCCACACGCGGTCTGCATGGTCTAATATGGGTAAGCCACCTACGCCGTGTTGTTTCATTAGTCTAATTGCGTCTCCTATGGTGGCAGTGGTTTTAATGGATGGTGGATTTGATTGCATGATGGATTTAATTGATTCGTTTATTGCTTTGAAGAAGGAGCCTTTGAATTTTTGTTGGATTATCTGAAATTTTTCGCCTCCGCCAAAATAATTGACCATGTCAGTGCTCGTCACTATTCCTTGAAGCCTATTTGTTCCGGGATCTACGATTGGTATGCGGCGGAAACCTTCCGTCGCCATAATTTGAACAACGTCATAGACAGACGTTGTGAGCGACGCCGTGACGACTGAACGCTTTGCAATCGTCATGATTTCTCCTTCACGTGGCTTAGATGCGTGAGTCTTCAGTCTTACTGGTCCATCTCCCCGCAATGTCCGCCTGAAGCTTTCATTTTTTCTGCTATAAGACAATTTGAACCCTCAAACTAGTAATTTTGCGATATCCTCTCGATCTACGATGCCGACAAGCTCGCCTTTCTCGTCAACAACGGGTAACCGTCCTATGTTTTTTTCAAGTAGGAGTTCAGCAGCCTCTCTTATGGTAGATGTGGGCTTGAGCGAAAACACGGATGTTTTCATGACCGCAGAGATTTTCGAAGACTTCTTAAATCTGCCTTTCTTTGATTCAAAGGCAGGGAAGAAAGAGCCACTGTTAAGCATGTTAGTTTGGGTGATGATGCCCACTAGTCTTCCTTTTCTCACGACTGGGCAACCTGCAAGTTTGCGGTCTTGCATTTTACGCCAGACGTTGTCAATTTCCTCTTCTGGTGAACAAGTTACCAATTCACTTGACATGATTTCAAGGACGGGTTTCGAAAGTTTTTGAGAATCTTTTTTCAGAAAGGCAGCTATGAAGTTCTCCAGTTCCAGCATTCCCAAGTAAGTGTTATCTTGTGAAGATTTTACCACGGCTACATACCATTTATCGGAGCGGTTCATTTCTCTTAAAGCTTGCAAGGCGTCCATTTCCATGGTGGCGACGAAGGGTGGTGTTGTCATTATTCCTTTAATGCGTATTGGTGAGATGGACGATGTTATTGTCATAATGTTGCGGCGTGAAAGGGTGCCCACTAGGCGCTTTTCATCGTCAATTATTGGTAGAACTCTAAGGTTTTGGTTACGAAGAATGGCTCTTGCTTTTGTTGCGAGCTCGTCTGTGTAGAGTGAGGGATAGCTGTGGTTCATTATTTCTTTAACGAGCAAATAATCAGCCCTTTTAGTATTCACCTCGACTCTCAGTGCGGCAGTCCTCACAGAGAAATTCGCCCTCCATTTCCTTCAGTCGACTTGACCATTGTGCGCAACGGTCGCAATATCCAGCCATTGGAGGACTTTCTAAGGGTTCTTCCATGTTTCCGCCTTCAATACGGGCTTTCTCTTGAATTGTTTCAATGAGCTCTGGTGTGATGGCTAGAATATCTTTGCTTGAAATGATGCCAACGAGGTTGCCTTTGTAAATTACGCCGAGTCTTCGCACGTTAAGTCTGCTCATCTGCCTTGCTGCATTGCTGAGGGTTTCACTAGGGTTGATAGTGATTAAAGGTGTTGTCATAACGTCTTTTGCTATGAGTTTGCTGGGTAGCTTATTTTTGGCTAGAACTCGTGTTACAAGGTCTCTTTCTGTGATTATTCCCAGGGGCCTTTCATCTTTGTCAGTTATGATTATACAGCCTAATTGCTGCACTTCCATAAACTGGGCTACTTTATCAACTGCTTCGCTCTCGCCAACCGTGATGACGGGGCTAGACATAACGTCTTTGACGATCATTCGTGGTCTTAAACCGATTTCTGCCACTGCTATCCCCACATACGAGAATAAATGGAAGATTTATTAAAATGTTGTTCAACTCACATAGCTCGCGTGTTCAGGAAGGTTCAGCGAAACGGGTATTCAAGCATCTTTTTAGCTACTCATTTGCAGTTCTTATAGCTGACGAAATCTTTCCTTGAGGCTTTCAATGGAAATTCCCAGAACTTCAATATTTGCGACGTCCCCTTCGCCTAGCATGCATGCATGTCCCCAATCTTTTTTTCCAATTTTGGTGATTTTTTTCGTTATTTCCTGAGGGCAAGGCTTCCGACAGCTTTTTTAGTAGGGTTTTCCATTGTTTTCTAAAACATCTTACAATGCGCGTGTCTCTCTTTCCAATCTTAATACTTGCCTGTAGAAAGGCCTTTGCGGGCGTGCGCATCAATTAGATGGATCCTGTGTGATAGTTATGTTCACAAAGTATGAAGAAAACTACTCAGAAGCTTTAATATTAGCAGCGGGCGAAGGAAGCAGACTGAGAAAACATGCAAGACAAAAGGTTCTCCAGCCCATTGCAAAAATCCCATTACTTGGCAGAATCCTTCAGGGCTTAAAGGAAGCCGGAATAAAGAAAGTCCATATAGTTGTAGGATATGAAGGAGATAATATACGAGAGGAAATCGGAAAAACCTATTGTGGACTTGAAATTAACTACATAACAGCGCAAAACTGGGAAAAAGGAAACTTGTACTCTTTCATGGCGGCTAAAGGAATTTTCCAAAAGGAATTTATACTCTGCATGGGTGACCACATTTTTGATCCTCAACTTGTAAAATCTCTTATGAAGGCTAGCGTTGAAGACGTTCTGGTTCTTGCTACAGATAAAATAAGCCACTCACATGACGATACAAAAGTGCTAGAGAAAGACGGGGAAATTCTCAGCATTGGAAAAAAAATAGACAGTTGGAATTGCGTAGATACGGGATTTTTCCTATGCTCACCTAGAATGTTCGACTCTGGTGCTAAGGCAATGGAAGCTGGGGCATCAGAACTCGCTGAATGTGTTCGACTTCTTGCCACGAATGGATATGCACGAGTGGTCGATATAACTGGCAAACACTGGGTGGATGTCGATACAAGAAGGGACGTCGAACGTGCAAAAAAGCTGGTTGCTAAGCATTCCCAGAAAAAGCGTGGGCCATCAGACTTTATTGCTCATTACATCAACCGACCAATAGAGAATAAAATCGTCTATCTTATTTCAGATTCTCGGATTACTCCAAATCAGATAACCATTCTCTCGAATGTGCTGGCATATGCTGTAACTGCTCTATTTCTCTTGGGTCACCTCTTAACTGGGGTGATTCTAACATTCGTAGTAGGCATAGTAGACGGTTTAGATGGGAAGCTGGCGAGGACACGTGGTTGTTCAACCAAACTGGGTCTCATGGAACATGTGTTTGACTTGCTGTATGAGTTTTCATGGCTCATAGCATTAGCTTTCTTTCTAAGTGGCAGCCTAGGTTCAACACCGTTAATGATTGCTATATGTTCTATAACTTTCATTGCATTCTACAGGTTTTGCTACGACCAATTTGGAAGGGCCATGGGTGTTAGTTTGGATGTTTACGGGCCATTTGAACGTACTTTCCGCAGAGTGGCGGGAAGAAGGAACATCTACAATGTCTACATTTTAATAGGAGTCCTTCTAGGAATGCCATTTTACTCGCTAATCGGAATCTTGTTTCACTCTGCCTTAACAGCAGTGGTCTACGCTTACAGAGCAGCAGTTCACTTACACACAGCTGATAAAGCAAACATACACGCACAGTAAGCATCTTGACTATTCTTAAGAGGCGGAGTAACGCGCGCCCATTTCTGAGGAATCTTTTTCATACGCTTCCGCGCAAGGCTCTACGATTTCGATAGCCATTCCAAGAATTTGGGCAACAAAATTGGGAAGATTCTTAGAAGCAAGAAGAACGTCAAAACTAGCACTCCTATTAGGACAATGCCGTTAGCTGCTGGGTGAAAATTAGTTAGGAATGGGGAATAAAGTCCGTAAAAAATCAAGGAGCAGATGATGTATAGTAAGTGTGTAAATAATGTTGATGCATTTTCGTGATTAAGCCCTTTTGCAACACTATATTTTCTTGCCAGAAAGTAAGCAAATACGTCTATCAACTCTTTCAAACCTGGTAATGTCTTGACAATCGAAAGGCTAAATGCAAAAAAGAACAGCATAGAGACGAATACTCTGGTTTGCCAGTTTAAGGATTCAGCTAGTGGAATGAACACTAAAATGCCGAAAAGCCATATTAAGAGAGCAGCGAACAAACTAGCTAGTGTCTTTTGTCCACGCGATCTTAAGTATCTTATTGCTCTTTCAATTTCTTCCCTATTCTTAATCGTCATGTTGCACCCATCAATTTCTCGCGTTGTATAATAATTACTAAAAAGGGGGGCACGCTGTCGTTTTGTGTTAATTGTATGCTATTCTTTGCTCAATTTCTCTATTTCGTTTGCCATTTTTCCAGTGTATTTGCCGATTTCTGCCGCGATTGCTCTGGCACTTCTCCAAAGGGCGAAGATCGACCATAACACAATGAAAATGAGCAATATTGCAGGTATTGCAGCGTGGATCTTGGCAAGATAGTTGGCAAACAGCAAATAGCTCAGAACCACTACGACTACGTACAATATCCCGTCTAAGGCTGTTCGATAATGTTTGATTGATTCAATGTCTACGTCTCCACTTACTTTTCCGAACTGGTAAGCCAGTATTCCTCCTAGTCCACTAGTTAGTCTGCGGATGTCAACGAATACTGTGAAGATAATAATCGCCAATGCCGCAACGAAAATGGAGCTGATAATTGCGTCTACTGGATATCCAAAGAATATCTCTTGCATTCCTTCTGCGATAGGTATGATGACAAGGGTTCCAAACAGCCAGATAAGTATCGCAGCGCCGACGGAGAGTACTACGCGAGTGCCAACTTCCCTAACGGCCTTCGCGGACTCGAGATACATTTTCGCGCCGAAAGCCTCTATCCTTCTCTCTTCTAAGCCGTGTTCTTCTCTTTTAGGTTCATCTTTCTTTATACTCATTTTACCACTTCATTTGTGTGTGCATCTAAATCTACTCATAGAATATCGTCTAGCATAAAAAGCTTCAGGTGCGTGCTATGTTGTTTCATAATTTCATGCCGATACACACATATCTTAATCCAGATTTTTATCAACAATACATTTAGACTACTTATACTGAATATTTATTCCATACATGACGTTTGCAGCATCCGTATGCGTCATAGCTTTGCTTGTTTACTCCGCGTGCATCTTGGATTCGTTTATGCCGCAATGACAAGAAGAATCCAAGTATTCATGATGATACTCGGAATGTTCATTACTTTGACGTTAAAATGGTTGACATGATTGTGTGAAAGGAGGTATTTATAAACTGATTCACATTTACTTCGAGGCGATTATTTTGTCAGAAAAAACGCCGAAATTTGAGATCTGCGAAGATTCTGCTGGCATGCATTTCTCCATATTAGATTGAAACGCGCGCACATAGTCAAATGTTCATAGGCTAAGAGTGCTACGGAGAGACATGTTATTATGAAAATGGCAACTCCATCAGCCCTTTCCAAAATCTTTTCACGAGGCTTCCATCCTTCTGCTTTGAAAATGAACTTATAAATTGCATGATATTTATTTGTCTTTTAACCGTGTTTATCGATATTAAATATTTGAACTACTAAGCGCAATATACGTTATCTCAATGCGCTCTGCGAGGATGGTTTATTGCTTCCATATGCACCGTGGCTTTGTTGGCTTATTCCGATGATTGGGGCTCTGCTTACGCCACTCTTTGCCTCAGTACATCGTAAGCTGAGAGATTATGCGCCGGTGGCATTTGTTGGCGCTAGCGTCGTTTTTTCGCTCTCCATGGCACTCGACGTTTTCACAGGAAATGCAGTCAACTGGGTTAGCGGGGAAGTGTTGGGCAACATTCCTTTTGATTGGCAGATTCCGTGGGTCGGATCTCTCGGCCTAAATCTAGGGGTGCTGGTCGATCCGTTTAGCGTACTTATGGCTATTGTAGTCAGTAGTATAGGTTTTTTGGTCACCCTCTTCTCCGTAGGATTCATGCGTGGAGACCCCAGCTTGACTAGGTTCTGGTTTCTCATCCAGCTTTTCATCGCCGGATACTTGGTAATAGTGATAGCTGATAACCTCCTATTCATGTTCATAGGTTGGGAATTAGTTGGGATATGTTGCGCCGGCCTTGCAGCTTTTTGGTACAAAGACCCCAAGAAGGCGCATATAGGCTTGAAAACTTTCCTCGTCCTCCACGTTGCAGATGTGCTCTTGCTCGCGTCTCTTTTGATAATATATGCCTACTCTCACACTCTTAACATCATGGAACTCTCACAAAACAATAACTGGATGGGAGAATTATCAAGGTCTGGCTTGTTGTTTGTTACGGCCCTGATGTTCTTTGGTGGAGCCGTAGGAAAGGCAGCTCAGTTTCCCTTGCAAGAATGGCTTCCGGATGCACTAGCTGCCTCACCTTCCTCTTTTAACGCTCTAACTGAATGTCTGGCTGGTCCTTTTCTTATGGCTAGAGTCCTCCCAATTTTCCATGAGGCTTCCGTCATGGGATACAGTGGCATGATTAATTTCTTTTTAGTCATGACATTTGTGGGTGCACTCACAGCTGTGATTAGTGCTCTTATAGCGATCGTCCAAGTCAACATATTTAAAGTTCTTTCATATGGTATCTCAAGCGCGATCGGGTACATGATGGCAGCTTTTGGTTTAGCTGGATTAATGGCTGACATGAGCTGGGGATACTTAGCTGGCACCTTTCTCTTAACCATAGACTCCTTCGTCTCAGCGCTGCTATTCCTCTCTGCAGCGTATATTTCATATGCAGTTGGATCGGACAATTTGCACTATATGAGCGGGTTCAAAAGTAGGATCGCACATAGAAGCATGGAAGTGGGAGCTCTTGCTCTAGGAGGCATACCGCTACTAAGTGGTTTTTGGTGTGCGAATTGGATTCAAACAGTCGCTTTGGATTTTGCACAAGAGGCTGGCTTAAGAGGACAGTTCATGCTGATGGTTTCTGGCTACTTGATTTTTGCTCTGTTAATAATTGGAGCTGGAATAACAGCCTTTTACGCTCTCAGAATGCTGGGGCTTGTCTTCGGAAAGGAGAGTTACGGATCAGATGGAAAGGTTATCAAGAATCCCCCATTCTTAATGCGTAGTTCCCTTACAATAACCCTTTTAGTCACCGCATTCTTAGATTTTCTAGCAATTCTCCTCATCTGGCCCTTTAACAAGTTTCTTCTACCCCTACCATTCTTAGGGCAGTTGACTTTCAACAACATTGTTGAGGTTCTTGTATACCTTGTTCCTTCTATTAGTACGGTCTTAACATGTGTGGCGGTGGCGTTTGGAGGCTATCCAGCTTACAGAATTTACGTATCACACAAGGCTGATGCTAGGAGGTTGACGGAAAAATATCGGTTTCTGAAGGCAGCCCATAAGCTTCTGCTAAATCGCTTCTACATCAACGCATTCTATTATAAAGTCGCCTACTCCACATGTTTCCTTTCACATAAAATACATAACAGCTTAGAATATCGCATTGATGCGCTCAACTACTCCGTTGCAGGCTTCTTCAGAAGACTTTCCGAGGTTGTGTACAAGTACCCAGAACTTAGGGGCATTGACGCATTGAACTATTTAATAGCAAACCTTTTCACATCATTTTCTCAACGTTTCAGAAAGATTCAGACAGGTGTGTTGTCCTATAATATGATATTGGCTTTTATTGGAGCTACGTTACTAATAGTTCTGTTGTTCCTATTTGGAGGACATATTCCCTAGGAGAAGTCAACTTGATCCCCCACGCCCCCCTATTGGCAATCATTATCCCCATAATTTCAGCGGTCGCCCTTTATGTTTTTGGAAGGCGTGTCGAGAAGCATGCCGGATGGTTAGCGACGATAGCGGTCTCGCTATCCGTCTTTATGATTCTTTCAATGGTGACAGACCTCATTGAGCGAGGTTCCATACACTTTACATATGCATGGATCCGTACACCATCACTCAAGTTGACTTTCGGTTTCTGGGTTGACATGATTAGCTTTCCTGTTGGATTAATTGTTGCAGTTGTCAGTGCGCTCTCATGTTTTTACTCGATCAAGTACATGAAGGGTAAAAGTGGGCAAAGGGGCTATTACGCAAATCTATTGCTTTTCATGGCTGGCATGATCGGAGTAATACTTTCCGCGAACCTTTTGCAATTTTACTTCTTCTGGGAGTTGATGCTTGTTCCATCCTATTTCTTAATAGCTTTTTGGGGGACATCAAAAAAGAGGTTAGCCATCGGTTTCAAATACTTTATATTTACACATTTTGGATCGCTTTGTATGCTTCTTGGAATACTGTCCATCTATGTATTTACTGGCACCTTCGACCTTGCCGCATTGCCATATGCTGCCGTCAATATCCCTCCAAGTAGCATACTTCCAGTGTTTGTTCTGTTACTGATTGGTTTTTGCGTGAAAATGGCGCTCTTTCCAGTTCATACGTGGTTGCCTGATGCCCACGCTGAAGCCCCAGCGCCAATAAGCGCGATGCTGTCAGGCGCCATGATCAAGTGTGGCGCCTACGCCATCGCAAGGATTCTTCTTTCTGGATTTGGTCAAACAATGGTACAGACATCAGATGTCTTGATGGCTCTTGGGGTTATCACAATGATTTATGGTGGACTGTTAGCCCTTGCGCAGACCGACATCAAACGGTTGCTAGCCTATTCTAGTATTAGCCAGATGGGGTACATCTTCTTCGGACTTGCGACTTGGCTGCCCGACGCAACACTGGGGGCCACTGGCGGGCTCTTTCACGTGATTAATCACGCCATTTGTAAGGCTCTTCTCTTCATGTGTGCCGGCGCGATCATACACCAAACAGGGACGCGCAACATCAAAAAGCTGGGAGGCTTAGCTGGAAAGATGCCAATAACTTGTATCGCATCATTGATAGGCGCCTTGTCCCTAGCCGGAATTCCACCGTTGAACGGTTTTTGGAGCGAGTGGATGATTTTCTCAGGGGGAATCTCCTCTGGAAAAATTTTCATAACCACAATCGCAGTATTCAGCACTGTAATTACCCTTGGATACTACCTGTGGTTCGTCTGGAGAGTGTTCTTCGGAACTACCCCTAAAGAATTAGAGAACACAAAAGAAGCGTCTTGGCTATTGTATATTCCAATAGTTGTGTTGTCGGCAATCGCTTTCGTCTTAGGGATCTGGCCTGATATCATATTAAGGCTTATAGCATTAGGCTAATGTATCTCTGCACTTCCAATGCCGCTTTAGCTGCCTGTGAAGCCATAGTGATAAACGGTCCTGGATAGACTCCAATTATTATGCAGAGAGCTGCGAGAATGAAAGTGGGAATGAGCATAGATGCTGGAGCCTCTGTTGCTTTTTTGGACACCGCGGTAGGCTTTTCTAATAAGATTATGCGAATAACGCGGGTGTAGTAGATAACCGAAATGATCATGTTAGCGAGCATTAAGGCTGAAAACAGAATCATTTCGGCTTCTAGGCCTGCCGTCACGATCATCCACTCGCTCCAAAAACCGTTCAACGGTGGAATAGCCGAGATCGCAATAGCGCCGATGGCAAAAAACATACTTGTCATGGGCATCGTCTTCCTTATCCCCTTGAGCTTCCTAAGATCCTGTGTTTTCACTCGATGAATGAATGACCCAGCGCAAAGGAAGAGGAGCCCCTTCATAATTGCGTGATTCATGATATGGAACAAGCCTCCAGTAAATCCAGACAAGGATGCCATTGATAATCCGAAAATAATGTAACCCATTTGGGCAATAGTGCTGAAGGCGAGCAAACGTTTGAGGTCGTTTTGCCACAAGGCCATTATATTCCCGCCAAACATCGTGAAAACAGCGAAAACGGCTAGCGTTATTTGCCATACTGACTGCATAGAACCAAAAACGAGAATTAGAATACGGATGAGGGCATAAGCACCTGTTGGCACCATAACACCAGAAAGCACCGCGCTTATCGGGCTCGGTGCAGCTGAGTGGGCGTCTGGGAGCCACGTATGGAATGGGACGATGGCCGCTTTGATTCCGAAGCCGACTATGATCAATGTCAACGTTACGTAAAGCCATCCGTCAGGTGTAGCATTGTTAAGTCTGGCTGCCAGACCCGCGAAGTTCACTGTCCCAGTCATGCCATAGAGAAACGACATGGCTAGGAGGATGGTTGCACTTCCGGCAGCACTCATGATGAGGTATTTGAACCCGGCTTCTATCGCCTCCCATCTTTGCTTTCGAAAGGCAACTAATGCGTAGGATGTAAGGCACATGAGCTCCCAGAAGACAAACAGCGTAAAGAAGTCGCCAGCGAAGACAACACCTGTCATGCCAGCGATCATACCTAAGAGAAGCGTATAATACTCTGTTAACCCGGTGTCATGTTCCATATACCCAATTGAATAGACAACAGCAAATAACCCAGTTATCGTGAAAAGGGACGCCATAAAAACGCTGAGCATATCTATCTTTAGGCAGGCTCCTAGAGGGGGACTGAAAGGCAGTTGACCAACTATTAGGACGACACCTTTCTCAGCAACTTCCTTGTACAGTTCATAGAGAAAGTAGGCTGTGACTGAAAGCCCTAGGGCGGCATATATGCCCTGAATTTTTCGATTCGCCTTTTTGTATGCCACCCACCCAATCACTGGCGTTGTAATCGTGAATATGAGGAGGACATCCAAAGGCTGGGTAAACATCTTAGACCGTCAACCCCTCAACCGCCTTAGTTTTCGAACATCTAATGTGCCATAATGTCTGTAGGCGTAAGTGACGATTGTCAAGGCTACGCCAGTGATACAACCCGCGAACACTATTGACATAATCACAATGGCGTGACCGAGCGGGTCTATGTAACCCACAGTTCTGTATGCTGAAAACACAATGAAGGTTAAGTGGGCAGCGTTCATTAGGATCTCAACTCCGATGACAAGTCTGATCATGTTCCGCTTTGAAGCTAGACAATACATGCCAATGACGTAGAGGGCGATAGCACCTGCGAGGTAGTAGACAAGCGGAATCACTTTTTCTCCTCAACCCTTAACACCGCTACACAGCAAGCGGCCGCCGCGAACAAAACAAATGCCTGTGCAATTAGGTCGATTAACCGATAAGTCCACAGGAACCGGCTAACCTCTGGCCCTATTGCAGTTGTTTCAGTTTCAATGAGTTCTGCAGATGGACTTGCATATTCGAAGGCTGGAAATCCATACCTCACGATCAGCATGGAAAAAACCAGTACAACTAAGGCGACAGTTGTTAAACCAGCTACTCTAACCCAGTCTATTTTCATTTTGTGGCTTCTCCTTCCTCGCCGTTAACATAACGGTGGCTATGAAGAGAACGATCACAGCCCCTGTGTAAACCAATAGCTGAAAGACAGAGACATACGGTGCGTTCAGCAGCCAAAATAATGCTCCTATGGCGGTGCACATCCCACCCATGCAGATGACAGCGTGAAGCATGTCCTTCAGTTCAACGGTCAACAATGCCAGCAAAACCGTTAAGACTATCAAAGCAATCTGCAGTAGATCATTAAGCGTTAAATCTCTCTCCCATCATCTTTGTATCAGAAGACTTTGGAAGCTCTCTTTTAAGAGTTTTCACCAAGGTCATGAATTTTTAAAGTAAACCTAAAAGCATTAAATAGAGTGTACCTTTAGAGATAAGTCGAAAGGTCAGTGAACTGATGCAGACCGATTTGTTGATTTCCTTGCCCCTCATCTTCTCCCTATCCATAGTTGTTGGGTTAATCCTCTATTTGGTGGGGTGGATGATTGGAGCAAAGGGTGAAAAGACCGAGGGTAAGGTTGCTCCTTATGCCTGCGGTGAAGATCTCCTGCCACTTAAGCTTCAGGTAAACGCTGAAAGATTCCTCATTTACGCCGTCTACTTCCTCGTCTTCGACATCCTCGCGTTCATTCTCGCCACATCGCTAAACACACCTGGTCCCTTTCCAGCTATTTATGCGCTAATCGTATTAATGGCCGTCGTTATTTTACTCCCATTATTACGGAGAGGGTGATATGGGATTATTAAAGTGGGGCAGAACTAAATCACCTTGGATCATCCATTTCAATACAGGTGGCTGCAATGCATGCGACATCGAAGTTGTAGCCGCCTTAACGCCAAGATATGACATCGAACGTTTTGGAATAATCATGCGGGGCAGCCCAAGACACGCGGATGTGCTGGTTACTACTGGGCCAGTAACTAGACAGGTGAAGGATAGACTGGTTAGGATATACGAACAGATACCTGAGCCCAAATCTGTCATCGCGGTCGGCTCTTGCGCGATTAGCGGCGCCCCTTTCGCGGATTGTTACAACGTTTACGGAGGAATAGACACAATGATTCCCGTTGATGTCTATGTTCCTGGATGCCCTCCGAAACCCGAGGCCATAATCAACGGAATTGTAAAACTTATCGAGAAACTCAAGGCTGGCTAAAAGTGACGGAAGAAACAACGGAAGAAAACGCAATCATTAGAGAAATGAAACATCTTATTGGAAAGAATATTCTAGAAAGTGAAGTCCCTCGCCCTCGCAGAATTTTCATTCTTATTAACAAGAAAGTGTTTATAAAAACAATTCGTTATTTAACAAAAAAGATGGGGTTCTCCCACGTTTCAACAATAACAGGCGCCGATGTTGGAAAAGAAATTGAGGTTATTTATCATCTAAACCGTGACGGAACGATTGAGCTTTCGCTGAAAATTCGAGTGGCGAAGGATAAACCTGTCTTGCCAACCATTACCGATCTTATACCTGGCGTCACACTTTATGAACGAGAAGTCCACGACATCCTGGGAGTTATTTTTGAGGGACATCCAGATTTGTCTCCCCTAATTTTACCTGATGGATGGCCGTCTGACGTTTATCCGTTGAAGAAAGAATGGACAATCAAAAAAATCCAGAAGAAAGTTACGAAGGGAAGAAAGCAGTAATGTCTTATCCAACTATCCGTATCCCATTTGGACCACAACATCCATACCATATCGAACCTGAGTATTTCATGTTTGAAGTTGACGGTGAACGTGTTATAGGTGTCAAGCCACGTATTGGTTATGTTCATCGAGGAATCGAAAAGGCAACAGAAAACCGAACATTTATTCAAAACCTCTATCTAATTGAGAGAATATGTGGAATATGCTCACACGCCCATACAACTTGTTATACTCAAGCTATCGAAGAAATTTTGGGCGCTGAAATACCTCCTAGAGCTAAGTTCATTAGAACCATTATCGCAGAACTTGAAAGAATTCACAACCACTATCTCTGGTTTGGACTGGCCTCGCATGAAATTGGTTTTGATACGCTTTTTATGTATTTGTGGCGAGACCGAGAGATAGTTATGGACTTGTTAGAGCTGGTTTCAGGAAACAGGGTACACTATGCTATGAACACCATTGGAGGAGTACGAAGAGACATAACGCCAGAAATTGCGGAAAAGATTGGAGAAGGACTCGATGCCCTTGAAGAGAGAATGAAGTACTACAAGAAAATCGCGATGACTGAACCTACAATCTCGAAAAGGACAGTTGGAATTGGAATCCTAAAGCCAAAAGACGCCATAGCACTTTGCGCCATTGGACCAACCTTACGTGCCAGCGGAATCAAACGAGACGTCAGAGCGGATGATCCCTACATAGCCTATGATGAAATCCCGTTTAATGTCATAACCTATGATGGATGCGATGTAATAAGCCGACTGTTTGTTCGATGCGACGAAGTATTTGAAAGCGTAAACATTATCCGTTATGCTATGGACCACCTACCAGAAGGAAAGATAAGAATCAGAGTTCCACGAAGAGTCCCCGAAGGTGAAGCTGTTTCTAGAGTTGAAGCACCACGAGGAGAACTCATTCACTATGTAAAAACAAATGGGACCACAAAGCCAGAGCGATACAAAATAAGAAGCCCAACCTTAGGAAATATTCCATCCCTCTGCAAAATGCTTGTTGGAGAATACATCGCTGATATACCAGCCATTATGGTTGGAATAGATCCGTGCTTCAGTTGCACCGACCGAATGACGTTCGTTAATGTAAATAATAATAAGCAATGGATTCTGAGCGGCAAAGAATTGAGGAGATACGCAATTAAATGATACCGGAAGAAATAACAACGCTCATAGAAATTCTTCTATTTCCAGGTTTTCTCTTTTTCATAGCTTTAGCCTTCTTCTACGAGTGGGTAGATAGAAAGTTCTTAGCCAAGCTTCAAAACAGATACGGTCCGCTTTACACAGGCCCTTCGGGTCTACTTCAGCCCTTCGCAGACTTCATTAAGTTGCTCTCTAAAGAAGACATCACACCAAAAGCAGCAGATAAGTTTATGTTCAGTTGCACACCACTTCTTATACTGTCTTTTCCCCTCTTTGCATTATTCCTCATCCCCGTCACTGGTTTAACCGCCCCTATCAACTTCGAGGGCGACCTAATTTTTCTGATGTTTTTATTCACTCTAATAGCAGTCACCATTTTCATCGCTGGCTGGAGTTCAGTAAACAGGTTCAGCACGATCGGGGGCGTAAGAGCGGCATTCCAGATGCTGGGATACGAGATTCCCCTTACTCTTGTAATGGTTGGTCCAGCAATTGCAGCTAGAACTTTGTCCATCAGTCAGATTGTGGCTTGGCAGACTCATAACGTGACTTGGTTCATCTGGCTTCAACCTCTAGGCTTTGCCATATTCGTGCTTTGCCTGCAAGCAGAGCTGGAATTTATCCCGTTCGATATTCCAGAGGCAAACACAGAGATCGTAGCCGGGTGGTCCACCGAATTTAGCGGTAGGAAGCTGGCATTGATTCGACTTGGAAAGGACGTAGAGCTCGTGCTCGCCGCGTCGCTAATTACCTCGTTGTTCTTGGGCGGCCCAAACAGTTCATTGCCAATTCTGGCTATTGGGTTTTTCCTCCTAAAGACAACACTTGTAGTTGTGCTTCTGACGACCTTACGGGCGCTGTTTGCCAGATTTCGTGTTGACCAAATGATTGGTGGAGCATGGAAGTACCTGTTGCCCCTCGCTATTCTTCAAATAATACTGGTTCAACTTGGTTTGGGACGGTGATAGAACCTTGGCGATGTTAAGAGAATTGCTCAATCATTTGCTCAAGAGACCTTTTACCTTAAAGTATCCGCTTGAAAAAAAACCCCCTTTTAAGGGCTTTAGGGGAAGACCTATCTGGGACATGAAACTGTGCACTGGGTGCGAACTTTGCTATAAAGTCTGTCCTTCTGAAGCCATTGAAATGATTGGTAAGGGGCTAGAAGCGGAATTTAAACATTATCTTGATCGATGCCTATTCTGTGGGCAATGCGAGGAGGGTTGCCCTGTAAACGCAATCACAATGACAGAGGAGTATGAGTTAGCCAGTTACGATCGAGCTGGAATGATCATAGAGTTTGAGAGAGAAGAAAAGACTAGTGAAAAACCTATCTCGATCGAGTAAGATCTTTGACATAAAACGAATTCCTGATTTTTAAAATGGTGATGCCCCAAAGAATTGGGCGCGCGCTTGAGGCTGTTCCCTTTGAACCATCTCTCAGCATATTCATCTAGTTGTTTCAGAACTTCAGCTTGGAAACTGGTTCCTCTCTTCTGAAAAATGTTGGAATCTTAATGGTCTTTTTCCATGTGTTCATTAGGCTGTTCTGAACAGGTTCACTATGGTTCAAACAAAACTATGAAAAATTCAAGGTTAATTCAACGGTTGAAAAAGTGGTTGTTCAACTTTTTTTGCAGTGCATGCATATTCAACTTTGCGGGCGTTCCTTTACATTATTTTCGAGTTTTCAGTGATTGCTTATTTTTCCTTTTCCAAAGGGAATAAAGGCTTGTATTTCTTCAATTGGAATTTTGGAGACCTTTTCCTGTAGGTTCTTGGAAACTTTATGTTTCAGCATGTGCAGTATTTTGTTCGCTAGCTTGCTGCTTGAAATGTCTCCAGGAGTTATTTCTACACAAATGTCAGTTCTGCTTTTCACCGCTTCTTTTGGTCCACCTATCAGGGTTAATGGCGTTCTCTCAATGTCAATTCCTATGGCAAGTTGTAACGGTGTTCTTCTGACATAATTTTTTTTGCCACGAATCATGAAAGCTCCTCTTTTAAGGTATTCTCCAGAAGGTGGAGTTTTACTAACTTGTTCTGGATGGACCCAGTAAACATCGATGGCGCTAAACTTGGCTTTCCAAGCTCGTGAATGTGAAGCTGCCAGCTGGGCTGCTTCGGTTATTGACTTTTGGGAAGGCGTTTTTCCTTCAGCTTTTATTATCACGAAGGGGGCGCCTGCAATGTCGGCGTGAAAAACTAAATCGTGAGGTTCTGTGTGTTTCTTGATCAAGATTTCATTTGTAACGGCGTCCTTTCCGCCAACCACTAACAGGTTTTCTGACGTGTAGAACCATCTAAACTTTTCATACCAAGCCTTCTTCCTTCTCTTCTTAATCGGCTTGCTAGTCTCTTCAACCACTATTTCTTTCCGCTGTCTTAACTTTTCGATGCGAAATAAAGTTTCTTCTATCGCCTTTTCGGCGCCTTTCACCTTCTTTTCTGCCTTTTTCGCTCGTTCATAGTAGGTTGCGGCGTTTTCTTGAACCGATTTGCGAAGCTTAAGAGAAAAGGACAAGTTGTCAATAGACACGTTGAGAACTAGTGTCTTTACGTCTAAGGAGTCAAAATACACTGATGGCGCTTTCCCACGTTTTTTCTCATTTTCAATTTCTGATATGATTGCTTGCCAAGCCTTTCCATTCCTCTTTTCATCCATAATTCTCTGTAAAAGCGTCTGTAACTGATGAAAATGAGCGTAGATTCTATCTCCAACTCGTCTCGATCGCCTGGCTTCTCGCCTTGCCTTTTCTAAAGATTCCTGTTGGTCACTAAGAACTCTCTGCTGTCTGCCAATCTTCTCCTCAACCTTGTCTGACAGTACCGTAACTTCTTGTTCAACAACAGTTTTTGCGTAGTATTCGTCCAAGGCTTCGTTGAAACTTTCGAATTCTTTACACTTCAACTCTTCATACTTTTTTAATGGAATGGAAACCACGTCAATCTGCATATCTTTCTCATCTTTCATTATACAGGGTTTAAATTCTCCAGTTTTGAGATGGAAAAAGAGTTCATTTAAAGCATCAAAAATTTTCTCAAATTCGCCATTTTCTAGCGACTTGCATTCCTTCTTTTTGTCAACATGAGCACGGAGAAGAATCTCTTCCGCATACATGCCACCTATGCTTAGAAACCTCGTAAGTGCCTTGACCACCTCCAAGCCTTCAAATTTTTTCAGTTCAAGCAGATCTGGCAACTCGATTCGCAGAGGATTTCTTCCACTAGATGGCGCCTGTTTAAAAGATTCACTCCGCAAAATGTTCCGGTCACGCATCTTCTTGAATACAAGAGCCTGTTTGATAATGTCCTGAGCATCCACAAGTACTATGTTGCCATCACCAAACAACTCCAAAACCAACTTGAATTCACCTTCTTTAGTCCTAGCTCTGATTGTTACTATGCGTTCAAACTCGTACTGACTAATCTCGGCGAGAGTAGCGTTCCTAAGGTATTTCCTAAGAGCCATGCAGAAAGCAGGTGGTCTCTGAGGCTTTTCCAGAATATAGGAGGTTAGATGTAAGCGTTTGCCTGACTCGATTAGAAGGTTCAAAGGTGGCTCGTTTGGTTGATGAAGTTTTAGAATTACAGTTTTTCCTTTGATTTGATAGATGTTCTGTATTCGAGCACCTTTAAGCTGCTCTTTAAGCTCCGAGACAAGGGCGGCTATGTCGAAGCTTGTCATCGTTTTTTTCATGGTTCTTCTCCCTTCTAATAGTTTTTAGGCCGGGTAATTGCATGCCTAAGTTAAGTATTTAATCTTTTTTTGGGTTAAGCATGAGGGAAAACTGAAAAAAAGGAAATGATACGGAAGATATTGTTACTGCTCTTGTCACTAGTCAAAACCTTAAATTAGAAGCCGTTGAATGTATAAGAAAAAGTAAGTTTCGTTTGAGCTGAAGCTTCATGAAACCCCTAAAGATAATTTACTGGACTCGCGCTGGTTTAGGAGTAATTATAGGTATTTTATGCGCGGTTTATGTGATTTTCTTCGTAACTTCCGACCTCGCCCTTTATACCACGCTGCTGACAGGATTATCATTTGCAATGCTTTTCTACATGTCCACCTATTACATTGTGAAGCTCAAGTTCTTTTCGAGAGTTGAAAAACAATCAAAACTAATGACTCAGGGAATCGGAATTTACTTCTTCGCATGGCTTGTATCCTGGACTTTAATCACTACCTTGCTCATGCCATCAGTGGCAGTGAACATATACGTCAGTGACACGGGAAGATTGGCTGAGGGGCAGAAGTTCTGGGTGGCGGCGCGGAACGACGCTGGTCAAGTGGTCCAAAATGTGACGACTACCTCAGGGGCTCTTACGATCACTCTGTTGCCGCCCGACACTTACACCTTCGAGTTAGGAATCATCGAGTTAGGAACCTTCGAGTTAGGAGAGAGGAATCAAACTCAACCATTAAGGATAGGCTGGCTACAGTCTTTAAATGTAGTTTTTAATGTTACATAACCTTCTGGCTAGATTCTGCATATTGGATGATTCTTGTTTGTCCTTTGGAGTCTGGTTTAGGCTTTGACTCTTCTATTGTCCTAATTAGAAGTTGAGTGTAGTCAACCCATGCTGAGAAGAAGCCGCGGTCGAAGTTGTCGTCGAATCTGCTCTTGACGCGTTTTGAGAATCCCTTTTTGTGTTGTTCTATTGCCATTTTGTCATTAAGGTTGATGTTCTGCAAGAAAGTGTGTTGGTTGCCGTTAGCTTTCCGGGCGAGGAGCATGCCTTGCAACGCTTTATAGTATCCGTGGTCCCATTTGGTTTCCGGGGTTTTGTCTTTTATTCGTTGTAGTTCTCTTTGGGCTTCAGTGAATTGGCGGTTATTGATGAGTTGAAAGAAGCGTGTGGCTAGGGCTTGAGGGAAAGTCATGGTTTATCGCTTTCCTCTTTGTTCGTCTTGATCTACCTCCTCTACGCCATTTTCGGTAATTTTGAAGATGCACTCGCCATCTGGGAGGTAGGGGCTGGAGACTAGGCGGGCGATTCTTACTGGTCCTCGAGCGGATTTTCGCAGGTATATCCGTGTGTTGCTGGTGTGGGCTACCACGTGACCACCGATGGGGTGGACGGCATCGCCAAAGAAGACATCAGGTTTGGACATGACTTGGTTTGTTACTACTGCGACGGCGTTGAAGGCACGAGCTAAGCGGACTAATTTGTGCATGTGTCTGTTGAGTCTCTGTTGGCGGATGGCAAGGGTTTCTCTCCCGACATATTCGCTACGAAAGTGGCTCGTAAGGGAGTCGACTATAATAATGCGGATGTTGTTTTCTTTGATTATCTTGTCGGCGTTTTCGAGGAGGAAGACTTGGTGGTCGCTGGTGTATGCGTCAGCGACTATCACATTTCTAGCTACCTCTTCAGGGTTAAGGTTGAGGTGCTGTGCCATGGAGACTAGGCGTTCGGTGCGGAAGGTATTTTCGGTGTCGATGTAGAGAGCTGCAGCGTTCAGTCCGCCTCGCTCTAAGGGAAGTTGGACGTTGACGCACAGTTGGTGGCAAATTTGGCTTTTGCCGCTTCCGAACTCACCATAGAATTCTGTAATTGTTTGGGTTTCGAGGCCTCCCCCAAGTAGGTTATCTATGGTTGCGCTGCCTATAGTGAGTCGGTTGATGTTTTGGCGCTGTTTTAAAAGTTCGTCGGCTCTGATGAAGGATAGGGTAATGCTGCCGCGGGCGTGGCGGATAACGTCTAGGGCCTTTTTTTCACTGATGCCTGCTGGTGCGAGTTCGCGGGCGGTGGCGGTGGCGAGAGCTTCGATAGTGTGGAAGCCCATTTCTTGTAGTTTTTTGCTGGTAGTGGGTCCTACACCTGGGAGGTCCTCTAAGCATTCATACTGTTTCTTAGGTTGAGGGCTTGTGGATTCGGTTTCTTCTGTAACTGTCATTTTGGGTGACTGTCCTTTTGTGTACATGGACAAGGGAACAATTTGATGTTTGGTATATTTAAGTTGCACGAAGAATATGAGCATATTTTACTGGGAGAGACCACTGAAACTATTGAATTTCAAGTTCATTGAACTAAGTATGATATACAGGCAAGAGAATTAGTGTATGATCTAGCCTTGCGCTAAGCGCACACTCGTAATCTACTTTTTGAAATTTTGATTCAGGAGTTCCGCAGATAGGATAGTTCTCCGGTTTCTTACCATCAGCAACGTAGCCGCATATTGTGCAAACGTGATACTTGGTACTTCGCTGCGCTATCAAATGATTCAGTGCTCTCTTGTTAAGCCATGTGTGTCCCTCGTCAACATCTCGAGTCTGCGAAAACACGAGGCAGCACTCTCCTCCCCATCCTCATCTGCCTCCGGCAACATCCTCACAGCCAAAAAAAATCAAAACAGAAATAATTTAACCTTTCATAGCCTACACCGAAAACCAACACAATTTTGCGCACGTCAACCACTTATTTTGCCCAAAGTTCCACAAAACACTTGCAGCGAGAATCTCTCGGAGTTCGAGATACTCATTTGCGTTCAGGAAGTTTCGAATACGTTCCATCCGATGTCCTATAAACCGCTAATCGTCCAACAGTTTCCCACTCGTCTCCCTTCCTGCGTCTAATTTGCACAGCGATAACTTCAGCAGTTGGGTCGGCTTTTCCACGCCATACCGTTATGCCTAGATAATCTTGGTCATTGACACGTGTATAGAACCGCGCTTTTGGCTGAGAGGTTTGGCTCAACTCCATCACCATAATTCCATAAGTCGCATATGTCTTTTATTTTTATTCATTGAACATTCTCTCAATTGCCTTATTTTTCCGTGTGCGTGCGATGCAATTCCATTTTCTTATCATTCCCACAATGCCTTATATCTTATGTTATTGGCTACCTGTTTTGATTGACATAGAAACAATCAACAAAGCATAAGTTGCTGAGCAGCAAGATTATGGCAAGTGAAAAAGTTGCCTCAAACTTACGCTTGCCGACGCTGTGGAAGGACATATTCCCTTGAAGAGTATGAACAGAGTCGGTTTTGCCGCTACTGTGAAACATACTTGATGCCGAAGAGCAAAGTTTCCAAACTCTTCAAAGGAATAGACAAGGTTGCAACACAGGAAGAGAGAGGTAAAACTTCAAAGAGTAGGCAGTTTCCTAGAAATTATGAAATACGAAAGGGACAGTCGGAATTCATTGAAGAAGCATTCGAAGCTATCAAGAATAATGAGATTTTTCTGGGAAGCGCTCCGTGTGGTATAGGGAAGTCCATAGCTTCCCTTCTGGCTGTTTTACCCCAGCTTGAAGATAACAAGCTCATGATTAGTTTCAGAACCAGAAGCCAACTGCACATTTACCTAAAGGAGTTAAAGGCGCTAGCGAGCAATCTCTCGGCAGTGTCCTTTTTCAGCAAACAAAACATGTGCCCGCTACGTGTAAAGGGCGACCTCTCATACGTTGACTTTTTTGAGGAATGTAAGAGACTGAAGGATAACTGCGAGTCCTCTACTAAGCCATATTGCAAGTTTTTTTGGAACACGATCAGAAAGAAAAAGGAAGCTGAACAATTAGCTTTGAATTGCGCCCAAAAGCTCCTTACTCCAATGGAATCAGTCAAACTGCTATCGAAGCAAGGGTTCTGCGCTTATGAAGCACTAAAAAGGGTTCTAAATAAAGCCAACATTTTTCTTGGAACCTATCATTACGTCTTCAACTCTAAAATTAGGGAAGTAATGCTAAAAAGTCTAGGAGTGGACCTTACCAAGGTCTACCTCATCGTGGACGAAGCGCACAATCTTCCTATCTTTTCTAGAGAGTTGCTCTCTGATCGACTGACAACAATCACAGTGGACAGAGCTCTCAATGAGACTAAGAGGTTCGAACATAAGGCTCTGCAGTCAGTTCAAGAGTACCTGAATGTGTTGGATAAAGAGGTTTTTCAACGCACTCAACAGATATTAAGGAAGGAGGAGCTTAAGCAGCTCAACCCGCAGAAAGTTAGCGACCTGTTTCTTGAGCAAAGCGGAGTGTCTGGTTCTGAAGCGGCAGAGGTTCTTCGTGAATATGGACAACATGTGAGAGAGACGCGGCAAGAGCTCGGTCATGAGAGGATTTTCAGTTACAATCAGCGAGTAGGCGAGTTTTTGGAGAATTTTTTTGAGAAAATGGGAGAGAAGTACATTCACTTAGTTAAGAGAGATTCGCGGGGTAGAATTGATTTAGAGGTTAGAAGCTTCGATGGAAGGGAGATAACAGATCCTGTTTTGCGACAAACACGTGGAAGCATCCTTATGAGTGGATTTCTCTCTCCGCCAAAAGTCTATAGAGACTTGATGTTTTATGAAAGGAATGACGTCTGTCTCAGAGAGTTTGACTCTCCTTTTCCACCTGAAAACAGGTTGATTTTAATTGCGGAGGATGTGTCGTCAAGGTTTGAAAAAAGAACTAGCAAAATGCTTGAGAAGTGGAAAGATTATATTGAGGCCATATTCAAGGCGAACGAAGGGAACGTTGCCGTCTTCTTTACAAGTTACGGACTAATGCATGCCGTTCTGTCACTGATCAAAACGGACAGAGACATAGCTGTAGAGCAACGTAAGACCGAGAGAGATGAGGTGATGAGGCAGCTAACTGAATCTGATGACAATGCCTTGTTTGGCGTTATGAGTGGGAAGTTCAGCGAAGGAATGGACTATCCAAACAATCTATTAACATGTGTAATATCTGTTGGTCTGCCTTATGCCACTTGGAACGTGTACCAGAAGGCCTTGATAAAATACTTTGATCAACAATTTCCTGAAAATGGCAGGATGTACGCTTACTTGGCGCCCGCAATACTCCGCCTAATTCAAACCTGCGGACGCGTCCACAGATCAGCTGACGACAAAGGATGCATAGTAATCCTAGACGAACGCCTTTCACACCCAAACATCAAAAAGCAACTCCCTAGTTATTACCAAAAAGAAATGATAACTATAAGAAGCCCAATTGACTGCGCTAACCAGATGAAAAAGTTTTGGAAAGAACCGCACAATGCGCGTTCATAAAATGTGAACAGGATTGCATTTTTTGCTTATAACTCGCGCACACATGAGCCTCTCCCTATAAAACCGACAAAAATTCATTGTACAAAAATAGCAGAAACTTCATTAAAGCAACACAATATAGAGAAGACATGCTTCGAGATTTTAACCTTCTCGTAACAACTACTCGTGGAAATGAAGAAGACGCCTGCTCAGAAGTTTGGTACCTACTAGGCGAAATCGGAGATACCGCAGCAAAAGTTGACAAGACTGGAGTTTCAGGCTTGATAGCAGTGAAAACATCTCTCCCACCCCTGGAGGCCATTGAAAAGCTCCGCGCTATTCTAAGAGAACGCCCCTACGAATTCCGGTATAGCCTTCGCATGATCCCTATTCAGGAAGTAACACGAACAGGCCTAAACGAAATCGAAAGCATCGCCACAAAGCTCTCAGCAGAAATCCGAAAAAATGAAACCTTCCGCATAACTGTCGAGAAACGTTTCACAAATATCTCCAGCAAAGACGTAATCAAAGCTGCTGCGATGAACATCGAACGAAAAGTAGACCTAACCAGTCCAGACAAGATCGTTTTAATCGAAATCGTAGGCGGACTCACCGGAATATCAATCCTTAAACCATCCGACATAATCTCAACAATAAAAGAGAAAATTGAAAGCTAACGTTGAGTAACCAGAATGGCAATGTGCTCAATCACTAGATCAGAAAGAGCCTTCACTTTCCCGTTTCCCTCCGATTTGGTTGCCAACTCCATGTCAGAGATACCGAAGAGTCTTCTAACACGCACAACTTTTTCGTTTGACAAATCGAGAACTGTGTCGTCGCGCTTCCCAGGAACTAATTTTGAAGCTTCTTCTAGAGACTTAGAAGTAACTCCTTCTTCATCCGCCACAATCAATATAGCGATTTGTGACGAATCTTTCTTTATTCCAATTAAATCTAAAGCAACTCTAATCTGCCTTCGAGCAGAAGCATAAAGAAGACATTCAACTGCGAAATTCTTTGAAATATTCGTTCGGTTTTTGAAAGCCTTCAAGGCATTAAGCGTAGCAAAATAAAGATGTTCCCATCCCGCAATCAGCCTAGCATCAAAAAATTGAACATCTACACTGCTCAACTTTTCACGGGTCAGATTGAGAATATAGTTAACATCGCTTATGTGAACATCTCTGAAGCCTGCCATAGCAATGTACTTGTTAAACCCCTCTACTTCCTTTATCATCCAGAACGCTCCGACACTTCTCTGACAAAACGCTCCGCCAATTCTGAGTCAAAACCATACCTTACTAACGTCTGCTTTGCATCTTCAACCGACTTCTCATTTTGCTCGAACTTTTCAATAACCTTTCTCAAAGCTTCTTTTCTTTCCCAAGGAAAAATTATCCAATCGCGAGTCGTTTTCTCATAATAGTCTGGCTTCGTGATGCTCCATGGCTTGTAATAGAGCGTTGCAATTTTGAGGCTTCTAGCTCCTTGCTCAAGAAGATGGGTTTTAACTAGGTGAAGGCTTTTACCAGTATCAGAAACATCATCAACAACAAGCACTTTTTTACCCTTAACATTAACTGAAACCGACTGAGTTATCACCGGTTCTCTCTTCGTCTCCGCTACACCTAGATAAAATTCTGCCTTTACGTTGGCGATTTCTGGATTTTCCAACAGATCTGACAAAACTCTTGCAGGGATCCAACCGCCCCGTGAGACTCCCACAATGACATCGGAGTTGAACTCATCGTCTAGAATTTTCCGAGCTAAATCTAAAAGCATCGCATAAATCTGCTCCCATGTGGGAACCTCAAACTTTTCATCCTCCTGCAATTTTGCAAATCTCTCCTGAAAGCTAGAAGAATAAGGAAAACAAGTCTGGATTTAAATGTTTACAGTCTTCAGAAACCGACTAATTCTGGTACATGTTACGCAGAGACCCAAACTTTAAAGGGCTACTGAAAAGGTTTTAATGAAAACAAAAGTGCAAGCCAGAAGGTAGAGTAACGATGGTAGAATTCAAAATCAATGGCATTCCAGTTGAAGACACCTTCTGTGAAACTTTTACGGTGCGCATAGCTAGGATACTCATAACGTCAGTGAACAGGAAATGGGCTTTAGAATCATCATTGGAAGCTAAGGGCCTCGGCAGATCGGCCACTATTCCCCCTTCAGAAGCTTCAATAGAGGCGGAAGTTAACCCTGAGGAGACTCCAGATGGAAAACCTGGCTTTGTAGTTCAAATTCTTGACAGAAAGCTAGAGCAACTGAAAAAATGGCTCATAGTTAGAATAAGAAAAGGAGTCATTCCATACCCTAAAACTAATGTCTTTGACGTTTTGCCAAGGGAAATGGCTGAAGAATTCGTTAGCATCAAAGGCACTATTATACAAACCTTCGGGGACGGACACGAAGAGGAAACCGATGCATTTGGAAGGAGAGTTTTCAAAATACCTAGGATGGACGGATGGTTTTACGTAGAAAGAGACTTCGGAATCGCCAAAGGCATGGCTGGTGGCATGTTCCTAATCTTAGCAGAATCTGATGAAGCAGCGCTAGAAGCCGCTGAACGTGCAGTTGAAGGGATAAGAACAGTTCCACATGTAGTTGGGAAGTTTGCGGCTTCCGGAACCAAGGTTAGGGGGAAAAAGTACAAGGACGCTATAGCTACTACTAATGATGCGTATTGCCCATGCCTAGCTCGAAAAGAAGGGAGCAAGATTCCAGACGGCGTAAAATGTATTTACGAGGTTATAGTGAGCGGGTTAACGCTGGAGAACGTTAGCAGGGCAATGAAGATCGGCATAGAGAATGCCACAAGGGTCCATGGAGTGATAAAAATAACTACTACAAACTATGGTGGAACGCTAGGTAAGGGAAAAATTTTTCTTCGCAGCCTTTTCGACTCTGAGAGTTAGAGAAGAAACGTCAATTGAGAGAAACATTGAAGAAATATAATAAAGGAGAAGCACTTCTCGATTAGGCAGGGAAACAAGCATGCCAGAAGCCACAGAACTGATTCAAAAGGAAAAAGTGAAAGAGATAGCATTACAGTTTACAGACATATCCGGCATCCTACATTCTCTTTGGATACCCTCTCAACTCTTCTCAAGGGTAGCTGAAGGAGGCATACATGTAGACGGATCATCCATTGGAATGGTGGACATAAGCAGAAGCGACTTGAAGTTAATTCCAGACGAAGAAACATTTACTGTACTGCCCCAAAACGTTTTCACCCAAAGAGTTGCAAGAGTAGTTTGCGATATCTACGAGCCAGATTCTAATACACCATTCCAGCTTGACCCAAGATTCATCCTCAAAAAAGTAATGGATGACGTTAAGAAAAACTTGGGGTCATCTGTAAAGTATTATGCATCTAGTGAAATGGAGTATTTCTTATTTAAAAGAGGCGAAAATGGGCACATCAAATTACTCAACGATGGAGGATATTTGGCTACTCCACCAGCAGATTTCGGTGTTGACTTGAGACTTGAAATCGTAAAAAATCTTGGAGACATAGGCGTTTTGATTGAAAAACACCACCATGAAGTACCTCCAGGGAAGTATGAGTTAGAGTTGGGATTGGAGTTGGGAATTGGAGTTGGAGACTCGGATGCATTAAAGATGGCTGATACTCTTTACCTGGTTAAGTTCCTTGTAAAACTAATGGCGGCCAGAAGAGGACTTATCGCTTCCTTTATGCCGAAGCCTTTTCATGATCAATTTGGGGCTGGGCTGCACACTCACATTACTCTTATAGAGGACGAAAGGGCTGAAAACCTTTTTTATAATCAAGATGAGAGTCACGGTCTAAGCAAAATAAGCTTAAACTTCATAGCTGGCATTTTAGCTCACGCAAAAGCTTTGGTGGCCATAACAAATCCATCCGTTAACTCTTACAAGAGGCTTGTTCCAGGATGGGAGGCGCCTGTTTACATCTCATGGGCAAGGTATAATCGGTCAACCCTCATCAGGATTCCCCCTGGAAAAGAGATGAGAACTAGACTGGAGTATAGACCTACAGACGGGTCATGCAACTTCTATGTGGCATTTGCAGCTATTCTAGCAGCTGGACTAGATGGTATAAAGAGAAAAATCGAACTCCCAGATCCAGTGGAAGAAGACATCTACGAGATGAGCGAAAAAGAAAGGTTAAAAAGAGGCATAGAGGTGCTTCCGGGAAATCTAGGGGATGCTTTAAGGGAACTCTCCGGAGACAAGTGTATTCAAGAGACTTTAGGGATTACGTTTTGCCAAAAGTTTCTAGAAATCAAGACTAAGGAATGGAGAGATTTCAATGTTGCCGTGCACGAGTGGGAAAGAACAAGATATTTAGATGTCTAGATTGCAATGAAAGGAGAATGGGAATAATGGCAATAAAGGCTGACTTCGCAATAATCAACGCAAATGAACTGGTAACTCTAAAGGGAACAAGCAATAAACCTCAAATCAAAGAGGAAATGAATAAACTAGGGATAATAGAAGATGGAACTGTCGCAGTCAATGACCAAAAAATAGTGGCTGTCGGAACTACAAAAGAAGTGTTGGGCAAACTTGAAAAAGGATTCAAAGTCATAGATGCAAGTGGCAAGCTCGTCACGCCCGGACTTATCGATCCCCACGTCCACCTAATTTTCGCCGGTTCAAGAGCAGAAGAACTCGAGTCCATGGCTGTAAAAGGCATTCCGTACTTGGAAATCAAAGCCAGAGGGGGGGGCATGCCAACAACACTCGAAAAAACAGGTAAAGCAACGACTGAAGAACTACTTAAGCAAACCACCGAAATGCTTGACACGATGATAATCCACGGCACAACAACAATAGAAGCGAAAAGCGGATACGAAATGACATTTCAAGGCGAAATCAGACAACTAGAAATAATTAACATCCTCAACAAAATACATCCAATCGACCTGATTCCAACATTTCTGGCTCAAGGAATTCCCTTCCAATATGAAAACAAAGTTGATCAACTAACCGATGAAATAGTCACCAAATGGATTCCAGAAATTGCAAGGAGAAAACTGGCCGAATACTGCGATGTTTTTTGCGAAAAGGGATACTTCAATGCGGAACAGTCCAAACGAATACTTGAGATGGGCAGAAAATACGGCATGAAATTGAGGATTCACTCTGACTGGCTAGTTCACAGCGGAGGGGCAAAGCTGGGTGCTGAACTAGGAGTAGTCTCTGCTGATCACCTAATCTTTACGCCAGGAGAGGACATTGAAGCCCTAGTAAACAAAGGCACCATCGGAGTTTTCTTGCCGACAACTCCCTTC
>JAOZHR010000028.1 GCA_026014805.1 Candidatus Bathyarchaeota archaeon
GTTCACAGCGTAGGGTAATTTAACATTGATTTGGCGATCAGAAAGCGAGAAATCAAAGTTGGCATAAGCACTTGTGATGCCAAAGCCATCATTGCCCCATGATAGACGGGTTCCGTTAGTGTATGGCGACGCATTTCTAAGTGTATGATTGAGAACCGGCTTACCAAACATGTACAAGCCACCCGTGAAGGATGCCCATCTTTCCAGATTTGCGGAAAGAATTGACCCCTCACCTCCAACCGAGATGTTAGCCAACGCGCCGGTGACTACATGTTTCGAGCCGAGTTTCGCAGCTAACACAAAATCGTTTACCCTTATTGACTCGATTCCATCCAGAGATCTGCCAACTTCGTAGATGTAAAGCTGCGTCGATAACAAAACAAGACTTACCACTAAGACTGCCAACACTAGAATTTGCCCCGAACAGTGTCTTCGATTTTTTCTTCTTTTCACATTTGGTTCACCTTGCTGTTGCTAGTTGCAAGCGAAGGAGATAATAGCTGCCTTGTGAGGTTGCACTGGCGCAGGGATATTGAATGGAAACTACGTTTTGGTTTGGCATTATGCCGTTTGAGATGGAGACGTTGTTGACTGGTTGCAGATTTTCGTTGTAAACTGTGAAATTGTAGGAGACGCCTACTGGCAACAGTGTATTCAATGCATCTGCCAGAGTAGTCCAGTTTCCCGCGTCAACAAGTCTGCCGAGTTGACCATCATTGTCCATAGATACAAGCAATTGCATTCCCATAGTTGTCAAGTCGTTGTCCTTACCAGGGTTGGATGCAGGAGAAATCAGAGTGGTCATGGTCAAGGCTGAGAACAACAGCAGAATTGACAGAAACGCTTCAACGATTCTCATCTGTCCCCTATTGTTAGGCATCGTAGTTTTGCACGCTCCTGCACGTTATAATAGACTCGTAAAGGACTGAGTTTATGCTAACAATGTAAGTTAAAGCTGCAGTCTTCGACATAGTGGTCAAATCGCCAAAGTCTGCACCAATTTCTAATGGTAACTGTGGATATGCAGTCCATTCTGCAAAAGAAGTTGAACCATTGTTTCCATTGAGCACAAGCATCATAGGACTGACATCTAGAAGATGTGGAATACTATATTCAACTGTTTGGTTTCCAGCAGCTATTTGTGAGAGGTTGAAATGATAGTTGCAGGTGAAGACGTAAGCGTTCGAAATTTCTACTGTCGGGTATTGAAAAGAGACGTTCAAGAAGTAGTTTAAGGGGCTGAGTTGGAGAAAAGTCCCACTAGGTTCGGGAGTTTCAGAGTTATGACCAAAGGAATGCACGTTAAAAGCCATCATTTGAGAATTCGCTTTTGCTTTCGCAAACACCATAAATAACGCCACCCCGTTAGGCGAATTCGGTAAAGTAGCGTTTACAATGTCTACTCCGTTAATGCCAGTTGAAGAAGAAACGTTGCTGCTATATGTTTCGACAACTGTGTAACACTGCAACCACGCCGAAACAGGAAACCCGGATTTACTTGTGGAAACCTGAAACGTATAGGTAGTTTCGGTTTCTCCACTTTGGTTCGAGACTAAATTTATGGAAACCTCAAATAAGGGATGAATTTTTATGTTTAGAGATATGTCTTTGGTTCCTAACGCCGCTGAAATCTCTTGGTAAATAATTGAGTGGATATTGTTACTATTCAGTCGGGAAACTTTGTCTAAATCAAGTTCATAAGGTCTTCGAGTTTCTGATGCCAAACCAAAAGCTGTCGGTGCAGCGTCTGCCATTTTTCCCCAATCTGATGGCTTACCTGTGCTTAGAAGTAGGTATTCAGCCAAACCTCTGCAACGTTCCACTCCATTCATGTTTGATAGATCGTTTATGTAGGGCTGCATAACCTTAGCTGTGCCAACCATTGCTGACACAATGAGAATGACCATTAGCGAACATGCAAAAAATGTGTCCACCGAAGATGCAGGCATCTCTTTAAAGCCACGCTCCTATCCTGATACAGCTCCAAGCATCCCAGCAAGGTAGTTTTGAGACAGAATGAGAGAGACATAGCCAGTGACTGCAAGCATCGCTGAATATTTAAAGCCCGCTGCAAAAGTGCCTTCGCTTATTTTGCCTATGAAAAAGCCGGACATCCAGCATTGAAGGATTATACCTATAGAAAATATTAGGATTTGATGTTGCATAGAACTCAACATGGCTGGTGAAGAGCCTGGCGCGGTGATTTGGGTTAGGACGCCGATTGTTATTGCCACTATGGAGGTTGTGAGGGCTATCAGCACACTCCAAACGAAGGCTAACATAACATAGGGTTTGAGTGTGGCCCGCTTGTCCGCCTCTATCTCTTTTGTCCTTTCACTATAATTAGATAATATTTCTAACGCGTCTGCAGAACCGCCACCAAACTCTATGGTTTCAATCAAAATTAGGAAGTACACCAAAACTGGCCAGCTTCGAATTTGCTTTTTTATGTTGCTGAAAATCTTTCTAAGCGGAACTCCCCACTCAATTTGGCTGCGAACAAGCTGCAAAGTTTCATTGAATGATCCATATCCTGTCCTTTTGGTGGCGTGGATGATGCTTTTCACAGGTGAAAGACCGATTTTTCTAGACTCGGTTACGTCTCTGAGAAAACTGGGCATGGCTTCTTCTGCGGCAAAGTTTTCTTTTGCGATTTTCCGGTAAGCAAAAGCAGGAGGCAGAGAAATGGCCAAGAGGCAAAATATTACTAGTCCTGGTAAAGTCAACATTTCAATAATGAAACCTAGTTGTGGCAAGAACATCGCAGCGGCAAAGAATCCTGAAGCAGCTCCGCTCGAGAATATAACATTGCGGTAAACTTCTTTGATAGAGAGTAAGTTGCTTTGACGCGCAAGATTAGCTATAGCCATGAAAACTAATGTGATAAAGGGAGTTGCGAGAAAAATCAAAGCATACATGAGGGGTTGTGAAGATGAAGAGGCCATGCCTACAGACGTAGACTCAAAAGTGTTTGTTGCAGACATTACAACATACAGAATGTAAATACAAAGTGTAACAATAAGCATAACCGCATACGCCTCAACTAATGTTCCCAGCTTTTCAATTGAACGAAATGCACCTGCACTTTGTACTTCTAGGATGGAATGAAGTTTGTTTCTTAAGAAATTAACCACGTTTATACCGCTTTTTACCGAGGAAACATAGCCACCAAGGAAGTCGCGGTAAGTTTTTGAGGTTGCTTCTTCAGCTTTTCTGTACATCACGGTCAAAGGGTCATATCCTAAAACTTCAACTTGCCGCACCACTTCCTGAGCTTCCTTTTGAGTTTCGGGCAATAAGTTGACTCGCCCCATTTTTTTCCACGCATCATAAACGGCGATTCCGCTAGCTGCCATCAAAGTGAACAACATTACAGTGAAAGGCATCTCCTTATCAATCTCGGAGGCTTTTTGCTTTCCAGAAAGCAATGTTATCATTGAGCGGAACATGTTAAGTGGATTATAGCTAGAGGCCAACGTGCTCTCACCTACTCAGTCTTTCTTGAACCTTTAGGATTGTAGTAATATTTGCTCAAGACAACATTTACGCTACGATGATCTCGAATATTACGCTCTGCCATGTTTAGCAACGTTTTTTTCCGTTGTTCTAAATCATCTAAAACTTGCTCAATTGAAATATCAAGATTCCTCGCAATCTTAGCTACCAAGTAGCTGTTGCTCAGGTCTTCTTGAAAAGTATCTGTAGAAGCACTCCATGTGAATGCGTCTTTTATCGAGTTTGCATTTTTTATCTCAGCTACTCGAATGAATTTTCTACTGGAAAGCCTTTTCTCACCGCTTAGGAAGATAGGTGTTCTAACATGCTTTACGATAATTGCGCAGTTCATTAATGGAATGATGGATGATGGAATGTTCATCGGAGGTTGTGTCAATCTTTGAATCGACATCTCTACGTCTTCTGCATGTATAGTGCATAAACCGCCGTGTCCTGTCGCAAGAGCTTGAAAGAGTACGTAAGCTTCTTCGCCCCGGACCTCCCCTACAATAATCAGGTCTGGACGATGTCGTACAGCTGATTTTATCAAGTCGTAGAGTGTGATTTCTCCTTCGCTTGCTACTCCGAATCCTGAGCGGGTAATGGTGGCGGTCCAGTTTTCATGAGGCAGGTTAATTTCAGCAACTTCTTCAACAGAGATTATCTTGTAGTTGGGTCTTATCAAGCATGCTATTGCGTTTAGTGCAGTTGTTTTGCCTGCTCCTGTCGCACCCATGATCATAACTGACATTTTGTTTTCCATCAGAAGCCACAAGTAGGCTGCAATGTTCTCATCTATGGTCTCGTTTTCAATTAAGTCAACTATGGTGAAGGGGTCTTCGCGGAACTTTCGTATGGTAAAGCTTGTTCCTGAGGGGGTGGTTTCTTTTCCATAGGATACTGCCAAGCGGTGCTGTCCGGGTAGAGTGACGTCTACTATGGGGAAGGCTATGCTAACGTGTTTTCCTGCTTTGTGAACAATCTTCATGACAAAATCGTTGAGTTCTTGTTCTTCCCTGAAAAAAATGTTTGTTCTAATGTTTTCGTATCGTCTGTGCCAAAGGAAAATGTTTTTGTTGACTCCGCTGCAGCTTATGTCTTCTACGTAGGGGTCGAACATTAATGGATCGATTCTTCCGTAACCGACAATATCCCGTTCCAGATAGTACAGTATCTTTCTAAGGCTTATGGAAGAAACATTCTGGAACACTTTTGGGTGCGAGTCAATGATGTCAGGCATTTGGGTGTGGAAGGACTCGCTTAGTGTTTCGTCGCCCTCAGGGGCTTGAAGTTCATATTCCGAGATGTTTCTCATTCTGAAGAAAAGGTCATTTTCTTCTTTTGTTAGAGGTAGTTCGTCGACAATATACAGGTATGCTCCCGTTTCTTCGTTTTGAACTATAAATGCGTAAGAGAAGGGAGCTTTTAACGGGTAAGTTTCAGTCTCAGCGTATCCTTCGGGGACAGTCCATCTTTTTAGGTTTAAGTATCCAGCTAAATCTTCTTCTGAAATGCTGAATTTTGTTTTTTCTTCTTGCATTTTTCCTTTTCTTTTTTTTCGCAATCTTACCTTCACATATCTTTCCTCCAAGTATTAAGATGAAGATTGACCGTTGACCCGTTCATGTAACATTTTAGAACTGCTGAACCGTAGCCGCTAGAGTAGTTTCCTAGGGCAGAAACCGTTTTTGGGAGATATACTCTGTTGGATATGTTGCCTTCGTGTATTGACCCCAAAGCACCTTCAATCCATGCTTTTGAGGTTACGTTGCGAAGTCTAATCCAGTATTGTCTGTTGCCGATGGCTGAAGGAAGCTGCAAAACCGCTTCTGAAGTTGAGTTTGTTACGGTTGTTAATGTTATGAGCTCGTATCCTTTTGATGCTATGCGGTTCAGCAAATTTTCCAGTTGCTCCATCTCTGGTATGGTTCTTAAGGTCGCCGCATAGGCACTGAAGGAAGAAATGAGAATAGTGGATACTGCGACCAAAGCGAAGAAGGCATAGAGATAACTTGGCGCTATTGCCGGCATCTTCAGGCTCCTCCCTGTATCCTCTCCAGCTTGACATTGCACACCAAGGTTTCAACTTTTACGAAGGCTCCGCTTGCGTTGCTTGATACTGGAAGTATCACTGTGTCGCTTCTTCCATCCAAAGTTGCTTTAACGAATATGGAGGTTATCGGATGGGAGAAATTGTAGGTTTGCAGGTTGGAGACTACATTTATGCATGTGGATTTGATGTTGAATTTGCCTTGGGCAATCAGGGTTGTTGATGTGTTTAAGTTGATTATGTAAAGTCTAAGTGTGTTTACTGGTTTTCCTTGGCTGAAGCCTGTTTCGCTTATGGTTGCTAGAGGGCGATAGGTAAGCGTTAACTCTGGCGAGGGGGTTCCAGGCGATAAATAGAGTTGTGCCATTGTGAACGCGCTTTGGTTAATTACTGCTCTTCTGTCGCCTTTCATGTAAAGCATAGAAACTGCAATTTCAGCCGATGGTAACTGATAAACAGCCTTTCCTACGCTGCTGTTAAGAACAATAGCGTAGAATGTATTGTTGTCTGTAATGTTTACCAGTAGGCTTTTTGCTGTTGGGTATGTTTTGAATGTGCCGCCCGA
>JAOZHR010000029.1 GCA_026014805.1 Candidatus Bathyarchaeota archaeon
ATCGTTTCTTGTCTCGTGGTAGTGCAAGTACCCCATTTTCTCTCAGTTTTGAAGCGAATTGCTCTGAGGTGACTGGTAATTCGCTTACGTCGAAGTGAACTATATTTGTCTGCACATTCTCTAGCTCAATTGAGATACCATTTATCTGAGCTAATCCCTCAGCCAATGCCCTCGCGTTTTTATGGTCTTCTTCTAGTCTGTCAATCATTTTTTCGAGAGCAACTATTCCAGGGGCTGCTATTATGCCAGCTTGGCGCATTCCTCCGCCGAGGATTTTTCGATTCTTTCGGGCTTTTTCTATGAACTCGTCAGTTCCAACGACGATCGATCCTATGGGACAGCTTAACCCTTTAGACAGGCAGAACATCAAATTATCAACATGTCTCGTAAAATCCTTTACGTCAACCTTCAATGCTACTGCAGCGTTGAAAATTCTTGCACCGTCCATGTAAAGCTTTAAACCAAAGGCTTTAGCAACTTTACTAACCGCCTTTATTTGGTCAGGGGTGGTGATTGTACCGCCATACCTGTTATGGGTGTTCTCGATGCAGATCAACGCCATCTCTGGAAAGTGAATGTTCTTCGGCCTCATAGCCGCTTCGATATCTTTTGGATCTAAGATTCCGAGGTCGCCTCTTACTGGCCAAGGTAGTAAGCCTGCTATCGCGGATAGTCCTCCAACTTCATACCAGTAAATGTGGGATTCAGCTTCCAGTATTACGAGGTTTCCACGCTTTGTGTTACCCAGCAAAGAGACCAAGTTAGCTTGGGTTCCGCTAGCCACAAGCAGCGCTGCTTCTTTGCCCATTTTTTTGGCAGCCATAATCTCAAGCTTGTTGACTGTAGAATCTTCTCTAAAGACATCGTCACCGAGCTCAGCCGCTTTGATCGCCTCCAGCATCTCATCGGTGGGCAAGGTTACCGTGTCGCTTCTCAAGTCTATAAATTCCATAGTCTTCATCACAGCGCTTCTCCACTAACTTAGATGAGAATAAGAAGAATTTGAACTTTGCCAATCCTAGTAATCAAGAATTAGGGATATTCCAGAGCCCCGTAACGTGATTCGGCTCTTTCTTAGCTTTAATAATACCTGTTCAAGTGCGTTGGGAGAGATTTGAACCCTCACCGCAATGAAAATATCCCCCAAACTCAGAAGCCACATAAAACATTTCTCCCCATCAAAAAAGAAGAGAATCGTAAACAACACAAATCCTCTGCTAACAGCGACAAACACATATTTGGAGCCTAATAGGACGGTCTAGTCACTGTGCCGAGAAAACACACTCGACAAAACCAGAAAGCCGGGGATGGGAATTGAACCCATATAGAGCAGCTCTGCAGGCTGCCGCCTGAACCGTTCGGCCACCCCGGCAACAAAGAAAAACCTAGATACATCTAATAAACCTAACCACTAGAAACAGGGCAGCTCTACTTCAAAAATTTTTGGTAATATTCTTGAGCCTTCTTCACCGCTCTCTCAGGAATCCTCATAATCAACTCATAATTTATTTCAGGAGCAAACTTCGCACACTTGCCAAAATACTGCTTCACCTTTGCAGCGTCACCCTTCCAAAGCGCCAGCCCGCCAGCAATATGATACCACACCTTTGCTGATCCACTATTTCCTTTCTTTTCAAAATCCGCCGCTTTTTTCACAGCATCTTCCAACGTCGCTTGAATCTTTCGTGGATCAAGGAACATCGTATGCCTCAAAGCAGTGCACGCTTCTTTGTCGTCGGCGCAAATTTTTTCCAAATCTGTTATTTCCACTTTTTCAGGTTGTATCTCTTCTAGTTTTTCCTTCTTTTTTCTTTTAAAAAGCCCTTTCACCAAGTAACTCCCCCCATAAATGAAACTGTTGCCAGATTTACCTAAAAATCAACGAAAATAGATTTAAAGGTTTGGTAAGACCTCAGCAAAATAGATAAATCAACAAGCGAGAAAAATATTTTCACCTCCCTCTTACACTTAAAAGAAACAACATCGCTAAGAGAAAGGAGAAGAACGAAAGTTGAAGCCTTTGAGTTTTGTTCACGTGGCGGACATCCATTTGGGCTATACCCAATATAACCTAGAGGTAAGGCGTAGAGACTTCAATAGAGCCTTCAAAGAAGTTGTTGACAAGACACTAGAGTTGAAACCAGACTTCATGATAATCGCTGGAGACATTTTCCACCATGCAAGGCCCAGCAACGTCACGTTAGAGGCTGCAATCAAAAACTTTAGTCGACTTCGAGACGTAGATATTCCAATCCTAGTTGTTGACGGTTCTCATGATGCTGCGCCAAACATAATAACAAGCACAATTCTTAACCCGCTGGATGCGGCGGGCCTACTGTACTATTTGCCTCGTCACGAAGGCGCCTGTTGGCGAAACGAAAAATGTTACATCTACGGCATTCCGAACTACAGAACCAGACGAAAAACGGAAGAACAACTTCCGCTTTTCTACGAGGAAAATAAGCCATCACCCGACCCCGCGTTGTTTAACATATTCGTTTTCCACATGGCGCTAGACTTACCCAGCGTCAAGCCACCACAAATGGAAGCAGAAGCTCCGCCTGAACTTTTACCAGAAGGTTTCAACTATTACGCGGGTGGACACGTTCACAAGCCATTTAAAAGCAGATTCAAGACTGGTACTTTAGCCTATAGTGGTTCTACCGAGACTGTTTATTATGATGATGCAAAGCTAAAGAAAGGCTTCTATTATGTGCAAGTAGACGAGGAAGGCAAAGCTGAACTTCAACACACAAAACTAGAGAGCCCCCGCCGCTTTGTGATCTTGAAAAACGATTATTCCCACATGACTCCGGCGAAAATTAGCGAAATCGCGGCTCACCGAGTTAAAGAAAACGATGAAGAAGGCGCCATTATTGTTCCCGTTTTGAAAGGAGTTCTGCCCGCTGAAGCCAACCGAAGCCAGATAGACATTGCTCGAATTAGGAATGCGGCAGAAAAAGCACTTCTAGTCCATCCAATCATTCGATTAAATGAGGCAGAGGTGCCAGAAGCGGTTGTGCGCTCAATATTTGAAGGCGAGCTTAAGGACTTGAAAACTAAAGCTTTTGAATATTTTCTTCAGATATTTTCTGAGCGCTACTCAAGAGACGAGGCTGAGAAAATTGCGCGCCTTTCAGTAAACATCATCGAACCGCTAACTCGGAAAGATGAAGGCAAAGTAAAGGAGGCGTTGGAGGCGCATTCAGATGCGAATTAAAGCCATAACTTTGGAAAACATCCGCTCTCATGCCAAATCCAGAATTGACTTTGAGAAAGGGTTTAACTGCCTAGTTGGGGGTCTAGGAACCGGCAAATCCAGCATACTTTACGCTATCGATTTTGCTTTGTTTGGCGACCCTTTGACGAGAAGCTATCATTATCTTTTACGTGAAGGAGAAAATTCGGGAAAGGTGGCAGTCGAGTTTCTATTGAATGGTAGAACCTACCGCATTGAAAGGGGATTGAAGAGACGTGGAAAGGGGATAGGCCAAGACGTGGAGCACCTGAAGTTTTACGAAGAAGACAATTTAATCGCCAGCATGAGAAATGAAGCTGTTGCGGAGCAGTTGAAAAGCATAACGGGGCTAGATAAGGAAATTTTCCGTGAAGTTGTGTGGGTTAGGCAGGAGCATCTTAAGGAATTATTGGATATAGCTCCTCGAGAACGGCAGAAACGGTTAGACCAGCTGTTTGGATTAAGCGACTACGAGGTGGCGTGGAACAACATACGTGGAATTCAAAGAGAATACGAGGGTGAAAAGAAGGCTTACGAGAAGGACTTTGACGTTCTAGGAATAGAGAAGCTTGAGGCTGAGTATCATAAAGCTGTTGAAGAATTCTCAAATCTTGAAAATGAAATTCTTAACTTGACTAACGGGCTGCAAGAAGCAGAAACGGCTTTGCAAGCCGCATCTACCCAACTTCAGAACCTTGAACAACTGAGAAAACAAACTGAGGAATTATTAAGGAAAGAGGCTGAGCTTCAAACAAACACCGTAAACAGCGAAGACATGTGTGCAAGGCTTGCAAATCAGATTCAAAGAAAAATAGCGACTATTGGCGAATTGGAGCAGCGTTTGGAAGCTTTCAAAGCAAAGCTGAACTTGCAGAGAAAAAAGCTGCAAGAAATCGGTCTGGCTTCAGATTTGACAATTGAAGAACTAAAACACCAACTAACTTCCTTTGATGAGCAGATGACAAGCATAAGAGCTGAACAGGAAGCGGCAAGAAAAGAAAACCAAGTCTCCAAGCAACGAGTCTCCAACCTCGCAGCCGAAAGCAAGTGCCCACTCTGTCTACAGCCTCTTCCAGAAGACTACAAAGCACACATGCTAAAACATATCGAAGAAGAGAAGGCGGAAAGAGAAGGAAAACTCGTAGAACTGAAGAAAAACATTCACGAACTGGAAAAACTAAGAGACGTTGCAAACAAAGCAGTTTTAGACTTTCAATCATATACTCCCAGAATTCAAGACGTAAAAACGCGTGTTCTTGAAGAGATTGAGTCCAAGGAGAAACTGGAAAAAGAATTTGAAGAACACCAATTGCGAGAAAAAATGTTTAGGACCCAGCTTGAAGAAGCCCGCAAAGAAATCGAAAAATTCGACATATCAGAACTGGAAAATGCACGGAGCCTCCATAAAACCACATCTGAGCAATATCATACAATCAAAACAAGGCTCGAATCCAGTGAAAGCTGGAAAAAGGATACCTCCTTTAGGATTGAAGAGTTTCGCGAACGGGTTATGCACGCTCAGCAAAAGATTGAAAGAGTGAAAAAAATAGAGAAATTGTTGGAAATCCTTGATGGAATTCGCGATGCTTATAGAGGCATACAGCCCCAGCTGCGAACGGAGTTTGTCAGAATCTTGGAACGAGTGGTTCAGCAAGTGTTAGACAGTCTTGTAGGCGAAGAAGACATTGCGTTGATCGCACTCATTGACGAAACCTACACTCCCTCTATTAAAAGCCAAGAAGGCCATGAACGGGAAGTCTCTTATCTTTCCGGTGGAGAACGCACCCTTCTAGCGTTCGCCTACAGGTTTGCTCTGGGTCAGCTTATTATGCAGGCACGAACAGGACACGGCTTGCAGATGCTCTTGTTGGACGAACCCACAGAAAGTCTCGGTAGGGAAGACCGTTCCGTTGACCGCTTAGCGGAAGCAATCGCACGTCTCAAAGCTATAGAGCAGATAATCGCAGTCACCCACAATGAAGCTTTTGCAGAAAAAGCTGAGCACATAATAAGGTTGGCTAAGGAAGCTGATGTAAGCAAAGTTGTCGCTTAAGAATAATCATGGCGTTGTCATATGGTAAAAAGAGGTAGACAACTAGCCCTGTTAGAAGGCATTACAGCAGGCACACTTTTCGGCACGGGGGCAATATTCATCCGCCTTTTAACTGATATCAACGTTTTTTCAATAGCTCTTTGGCGGCTGATGATAGCCTCAGCAGCACTAGCTTTCATAATATTAGCGTTTAGGAGAAAACTAGACACCAGTCTAGTTCGGAAGAACCTTAAACATTTTCTTGTACTCGGGCTGCTGCTGGGCGTTCATTTCATCCTTTTCGTTTCGGCGGTGAAAGATACAACCATCTTGAATGCAACGGTACTTGTGAATACAACGCCTATTTTTTCCATGATAATATCCACATTCCTTTACCGCATAAAACCGTCAAAACTGGCTCTGGCAGGTGTAATATTCTCGTTCATCGGGGCAGGGTTCATAGCTTATAGAGATGCTATGGCGGGAGATACTGCTAGTTTGATAGGAGATTTAGAAGCCACTTTGGCAGCCGTTGCAGAAGGTTTCTACCTTAACTATGGCAGAGAAAAACGCAGAAAGCTTCCACTCTTGCCAACCATGCTCTTCATATACTTGGCAGCAGCTCTTACCGTCGGCGCAACAACAGTCTTGACTGGAACAACCTTTGAAGTTTCAGACAGCTCAGGAATGCTTCTACTACTAGTAGGCTTTGGCATCTTCCCGACTGCAGTAGCTCACACCCTCTATTTTTCTTCACTATCCAACCTCAAGTCTTTCGAAACTGCCACTATGGCACTTCTTGAACCCTTGGGCGCAGTTCTTCTAGGTATCGCAATCTTTGCAGAATTCCCTACGCCAGTTTTCGTCTTAGGCGCAGTTCTGGTGCTTGTGGGAATTTTCTCAGTAGCAGCAGGAGAATAATTAGAAGAATAAGATGATGCTACTCTTCGATGCGCAGCTTCTTCTCTTTGATAACAAAAGCATTTTCTTTTCCAGCAATTACCCGAAATTCTTTCAATTCTGCCTTGTGTAGAAACTTGCGAAGAAGAGTTCGCAGATAGGACCGAGAAAACGGCTTCTCTTCCTCTTCATAGCTTAAGATTATTTCGCTGCCAGTCATATCAACTTCTATCTCTTCTAGTTTTTCTTCAAGGAAGTCGGCTAGTTCTTTCACCGTGTCACCATCGACACTCTTGCGCAACTCCGAGATTTCAATAGGAATTTTCGTCATATTTTTCTCCCTCCTGTCAACGTCTAACAATAATAATTCTGGTTTGATCGCAATCATCTCCGCAAGAATCAGCCACAGTTTCAATTGCTTCGAAGAGTTGGCTTGCTAAAACGGCTATTCCCGCTTTCAGTTTTGCCTCTTCAACGAGCAGTTGACGAGCGTTCTCATGTAAATCATCAACTTTCTCTTCATGTCGTTCTACTTCATCAGCTGCCTTCAAAGCATCTTCTGGCTTAATGACCATTTTATTGATACTTCTTTGAAGCGATAAAGCGCACTCTTTGAGACCTTTAGCCATTTCTATAAAGGCTTTCTTCAAACTCTGTGGAACCTCCTCCATTGGAAGTACATTTAGCAACCTTGTAGCTTCTCTACACCAATCTGCTACCATATCCACTCGCTTCATCAGATGCATCAAGTCTTCCCTATCTGAAGAGGGCAACTCGCCCTGAGCCAACTCGTCCATAAAGTTCCTCCCTAGAGTATCTGCTTCTCTTTCAGCGTTTGTAATATTGTCAATAAGCGATTTTGCTTCTTTTGTCTTGCTCAAAACAGCTGCTTCCACTGCTTTTTCCAAGTCGTCTACAATGGACATTGTTGTTGTAAGGTGGCGCCGCATTGTATTTAATGCATTAGTCTCTCGATGTTTTTGGAACCAGTCTAGTAATTCACTCATTAGCAAGCAATCCTAGACGCTTTTTGCAATCTCTGAACTATTTCAGCCAGTCCTTATTAACACTTTTTTATTCACAACTAGCTAGTGGCAAAGAATTCGTGTCAGATCGTCCGTCGAGAGCTTTATCACAGCAATGCTCATATGACTCTCTCGCTCATCATCCAAAGGCAATGAGGTGTTTTCAAGCTTAAGGATTTTGCGCTCTGAACTCCAATCGTTCTACGCCTTTTCCCTTAGAAGAACGCCCCAGAATCTTTATGAAGTCAAGCTCACCAGTGGTTCTAACATGTGTTCCACCGCAAGCACACGCATGTAAACCCTTAACCTCAACAATCCGCACTTGTGAAATGTTGGATGGAAGTGTTTTCAGGTTTTCATGAAATTTCTCAACATATTTTTCTGCTTCATCACGGTTCATAATAATTATTTCGACAGCTCTATTTTCTCTAACCATGCTGTTGGCAACGTCTTCAATTTTTTGAAACATTGGCCTTAACGAACTTGCTAAAGCTAGGTCTAGACGCGCTTTGTCGACATCAAGTCCTGAACCTACGATTTTTACAGGACTGCTAAGAACACATCTTACTGCTTCTGCCATTAAATGAGCTGCGGTGTGGTTTTTCATCAAAGAATACCGACGGTTCCAGTCAATGACCCCTTTAATCACTTCACCTTGCTTAATCTCACCAACCATGTTGTCCGCTAGATGCAAAATCCGACCTCTATTCCATTGAACTTCTGCAACGTCAGCCCTGCAATTTTCTCCTTCAATCATGCCCTTGTCTGAAGGTTGACCCCCACCAGTCGGATAAAAGGTCGTATTCTCAAGAATTATGCCTACCAATCCATTGTCTCTGGCAACTTGAAGAATTTTGGCTTCGAACTCACGCAAATAAGCATCACCATAGTAAAGAAGCTTTGTTACTGGAATCTTTCCCATCCGATTTCACCACAAGATACTCATTTCATTTAGAAAGTAAAATATTCTCCAACTTATATAACACATTCACTCAACTCCAGCGAGGAAAAAACATGGAGCTTATGAAAACACTGGCAAAGGGGCTAGACGGAACGCTTGGGGGCCTCCCGCCAAAAAGCATCATTCTAATTATGGGTGAACCCGCGCGCGCTAGTTGTCGAGACAGCCATAAGAATATAGCATGGCACTGAGGCTGAAAATGATGGATGTGTTCGAAGCCATAAGAAACAGAAGAAGCATCCGCGCTTTTGAAAGAAAAATAGTATCTAAAGAACAAGTTGAATGGCTTATTGACGCTGCAAGACATGCACCTTCAGCAGGCAACATTCAACCCTGGGAATTCGTTATAGTGAGAAACCCTAAGATAAAGAAGCAGCTCTCAGCCGCCGCTTTAAACCAAACTTTCATTGAAGAAGCCCCAGTTGTAATAGTGGTTTGTGCAAACGAAGTGCGTTCTAGCCAAGGTTATGGACAACGCGGGGCGAACCTTTACTGCATACAAGACACCGCTGCAGCTACAGAAAACCTGTTATTAGCAGCTTATGCCATGGGACTTGGTGCTTGTTGGGTTGGGGCTTTTCGAGAAAAAATCGTAAGAAAAGCTTTAAACACCCCTGACCACGTGAGACCAGTTGCAATAATTCCAGTTGGACACCCCTCAGAAAAACCGACACCTCGGAGAAGAAGACATATCCAAGAGATTGTTCATCTAGAAACGTTTTGAACTGGTCAACTATATTTATGGCATGCATCGCACAGGATGGTTTAGATTTAATAGCTTGCCTTGTGAAGTTAACCAGAGGAAGTCTATTTGAAGTTCTCTCAGATAGCGGATTGCTATGAAAAAATTGATGCCACAACCAAAAGACTTGAGATGACTGATTATCTGGTGGAACTTCTTAAGCTCACCGCGAAAGACATTATAGACAAAGTTGTTTACCTTACACAGGGAAAATTATACCCTGACTTTGTTGACATTCAGACAGGCATAGCTGAAAAGCTGGCTATTCAAGCTGTTGCAAAGGCGACAGGCAAAAGTGAGAAAGAAACCGGGGAAGACCTTGCGAAAACAGGAGACATAGGTGAAACTGCCCAAAAATTTCTTGCAAAAAAAACTCAAGCAACACTCTTCAAAGGAACGCCCTTAACAGTTGAAAAAGTTTACGATACACTCGACAGGATGGCGAGGACATCCGGCACAGGTTCAATGGACAGAAAGCTGAGCCTTCTCGCAGGGCTGTTGACAAGTGCTACTCCAAAAGAGGCAAAATACATCATAAGAACAGTGACCGGAAGCCTCAGACTAGGAATCGCTGACATGACCGTTTTAGACGCATTAGCAATCGCCTATGGAGGCGGTAAGGAGGCAAGAGACGCATTAGAAAGAGCCTACAACATTTCTTCAGATCTTGGAAAGGTAGCCAAGATAGTTGCAAAGAAAGGGATAAAGGGCATTGAAAAAATTAAGGTGTCGCTTGGAAAACCTATACGCCCAATGCTCGCAGAACGACTGGGTTCACCTGAAGAAATCTTAGAGAAGCTTAACGGTAAATGTATGGCAGAGTTCAAGTATGACGGGGAGCGCGTGCAAGCTCACAAACAAGGAGAGCAAGTTACTTTGTTTTCACGACGCCTAGAGAACATCACAAATCAGTATCCCGATGCTGTAGAGCTTTTCAAGAAACATGTCAAGGCAAAAAACGCTATCATTGAGGCGGAATGTGTTGCCGTGGACTCAGACACTGGCGAAATGAAGCCCTTCCAGGAATTGATGCATCGCAGACGGAAATATGGCATCAAAGAGGCAATGGAAGAATATCCTGTTTCGCTTTTCATGTTTGACGTGTTATATGCCGACGGAGAAGACTATACTTTGAAACCTTATTCGGCTAGGCACAGAAAACTTGAGCAGATAATCAAAGAGAACACCCGCGCGAAAACTGCAGAGTCTCTCATCGTAGACAACGCTGAAGATATGGAAAAGTTCTTTCAAAAAGCCGTGGAAAGTGGTTGCGAAGGGCTCATGTGTAAATCAATAGCCAAAGACTCGATCTATCAGGCGGGTGCGAGAGGGTGGATGTGGATAAAATATAAGCGGGATTACAAAAGCGAAATGACCGACACCGTGGACCTAGTAGTCGTAGGAGCTTTTCACGGTAGAGGAAAACGTGCAGGAACATATGGAGCATTACTCTTAACGGCTTATAACCCTGACAAAGACACGTTTGAAACAGTAACAAAATGCGGAACCGGCTTTACCGATGAAGACTTGAAGAGACTACCGAAAATAATGGAGAAACATAAGATTCCTCACAAGCATCCGAGGGTGCAGTCGATGCTTGAAGCAGATGTATGGTTTGAACCCGCTGTTGTGATTGAGGTTCTCGGAGCAGAAATTACGTTAAGCCCAGTTCACACATGTGCGATAGATGCGATTCGTAAAGAAAGCGGGTTGGCTATAAGATTTCCCCGATTCACTGGAAACTACAGATTTGACAAGTCCGCAGAAGATGCGACAACAGATAAGGAAATAGTGAAAACTTATAGAAACCAGTTAAAGAAACTGGGTGAAAGCTAAAATTTCTATGCGCGTTGGAGAAAGTTAAAGAATTTCGAAAGATATATGATATCTTAGATACTTGCCTTTAATTAGGCTGTGGTGTCAATGGCAAATAGACAGAAACGCAAGACAGGTAAAAAGGGTTTAAACAGAAAATTATTAACTGGTGTTGTTCTGATCACTACTACTCTTTTGGCTATTTTTGTCGTATATTTCCTATTTTTTCAGCATCACACAGAAAATTGGACAGCCGTCATAATAGACCAACTAGTTGTGCAAGAAGAATTGGCAAACCAAATTTTTAATGCTAATTGCACTTCAATACTGAACGCTTCAGGGTTTGATGTGAAATACTATTCCGGTAGCGATGTCAATGTGAAGTTTTACAAAGATCTTCCTTCTAAAGGCGGCAAAATAACAATTCTGAGGGCTCACTCAGCAGTAAGAGATAACACAGATTGGGTTGATCTGTTCACGAGTGAGAGCTTTAGTAAAGACCGACATACTGATTTAGCGAGTGATAGGCAGATCAGTAAGGCTCAGATGTATTCGTCTGATGAATGGTATTTTGCCATTGGTCCTACGTTTGTAGATCGAAGCATGACCGGATTGTTTGACAGCAATTGCGTAATTATTTTGATGGGATGCAATAGTCTTAACGAGACGACTATGGCAGAAGCATTAGTCGGAAGAGGCGCTAAAGTTGTTATAGGGTGGACTAGTTGGGTAGAAGCGAGCTATACTGACTCCTTTACTATACAACTGCTTCAACGTTTACTCGCTGAGAATCCCGAGACCATTAAAGGTGCTATAAGCAAGATAAATCACCAAATAGAACTCTATCATCCAAATCGTTACAACACAACACTGACTTACTATCCAACATCAGATGAAGCTGCGAGCCACATTATTCCAACGAGAAACAATGAAATATCTCCGGGTTTTATAGGAGAATTATTCCAAATTTTGCTCTTTACTACTTTGGCAAAACGGAAATGTGACGTGCAGATGGCCTCTTTAGTTGAGGCGAAATGATCTGTTTATTCTTTGACTCGAGTCTCTACAGTTCCTTGCGACTGCGTTTTCCCGAACATTATTCGAGTGGGTTTGGGTTTCGTGAAGGTTGCTGGAGTTGAAGGTGGATGTGGGCTTTTGAGGTTTTCGCAATGCTTTGAGACAATTAGGTAAAGTCGGTCTCTGAGGTCTATTCCTATTGGTTTTAATTCCTCGAGTTGTTTGATTTTGCTGGCTAAAATGTTGTCTTCTAGTGTTTCAGTAATCCACTTTTCAAAATCCTTTCTGTAAAGGTGAAACTCCAAAGATTTGATGTCTATATCTAGAATTTTCTTGACAAACTCTTCTAAAGACGCGGCACTTTCTCCAGTATAGTTTCCTATTGAGGTGAAGAAGTAAAAGGCCTTATCTCTGGGAAGGGGTCTTAGAATTCTGGGTGTTTTGGGTTCATTCAACATGATTTTTCACCATTAATCATTTTACTCTATTTATAGATGGGTTTCAAGATTTAAAACTTAGGTTTGCGAAAAGCCGTAACTGCTTATTTTTGAGTCAAAATGTGTTTGTCGTTCTTTTGGAACGGTATTGTCGTAAGTGTGTATGTGCGACGTTTCTAGTGCTCCAGATTTCATTTTACTCCAAACAGGCAACTAATACACTCCAGATATGAATTGATAATATTTAATGCTAGAATTAAAGGTGATTAAGGGTTGTAATAGGAGAATTTGTGACATTTATTGAAGGTTATTGGAGGTTAGAATGGTGGTGGTTCTTGGTTTGTGCGTATTTTGCTTATTCGGAAGGCGTAAGTTTTATTAAGTATTGCGACAGACGATAATTTGGAGCCGTGTTAAGGAAAATGGGCAGTACTTCAGAACGAGAATACAGAAAGAAATTGAACAAAATGCAAGAAAAACTGAACAAACGAGCAAAAGACGTCCGCAACAACGTTAGCAAAATTGAAAAAATAAAGCTAGATTCTCTCAAGAAAACAGAAGAAATGAGGCGCTCTATAGACAAGGAAATAGACAAAATAGAAAGAGACATCGTAAAATCGAAAGATTTGGCACCAGAATCCAAACAAAGATTACACTCAGAAATAGTTCTGCTAAAAAATAAGACTGAAGACAACTACGCCAAATTAAGAAGGAAAATTGCTGAAACCATAGTGCCTATCGCGGCGTAATATCGCTAGATCTACCTTTATGAAGCAATATTACAATTGCTGTTCAAGACAAAACTGTGCCAAAAGGTTTTAGAGAATCTTATTTCGTCAAGTAGCTTATCCAAGCATCTGGGTTTTGATATTTTACCTCCAAGTGGTTTTTCCAGAATGCCCTTGCCAAAGTAATGAAATCTTTCGATGATAACTTGTTGCTCATATCTTGACACTGGATAAATAATACAGTTTTTGGAATTTAAGTCAAATTGTTGTTTTCCTAATATTACGAAAACTGAAATATGTTGTGGCTAGAACCCGAAAGCAACTATGGAATACCACAAAACCAAAGACATTCTTTATGTTAAGAAACTTCTTGGACACAAACGTATCGAAAGCACAATGCTTTACACACAGCTCATAGATTTTTCAGAACACGAATACAATTGCAAAGTGGCAGAGAATGTTGAGGAAGCTAAGAAGTTGGTTGAGGCAGGCTTTGAGTTTGTAACCGATTTTGATGCATACAAACTCTTTAGAAAACGGAAGTAGGCCATTACCCCTAATTGCGCAAAACTTGATGTAATTCCTTTAATAGGAGAAAATGTGTTTCTATCTACTGCTACAAGAAGGCCTCACAACAATGTTGATTCATGAAGTAATCCTCGAAAACTTCATGTCCTACGAATACGCCAGAATACCCCTTAAATCAGGCGTAAACGTGATTTGTGGGCCAAATGGCGCAGGAAAGTCATCCATACTCTTAGGCATCTCAGTAGCATTAGGTCAATCTTACACTGAACGCTCGAGAAAACTAAGCAACCTCATAAGATGGGGAAAAGATCAGGCACGAGTAACAATTGTCTTAGACAATTCTCTGAGAAAAGGCAAGCGCCCAGTTAAGAGATTTAACAAAGACCAAATCTTCCTAACTCGCGGATTAAGGCGTGATGGAAAGTATTGGTTTGAATTCGATAATCGTGCTGCAACAAAGAAAGAAGTTGAAAGACTGCTGGCGAAATTCAACGTAGAACCCGACAACCTCTTGATTATTATGCATCAAAACATGACTGAACAGTTTACAGTTCTCTCCCCTCAGGAAAAACTTGGAATAGTTGAAGCAGCTGTTGGCTTAGAACTTTACCGAAGAAACGTCTGGCAAGCAAGAAAAAAGTTAAGCCACATATTAAGCGAAGAAGAGTCGGTAAGCAAGCTTCTCGAATCAGCTGAACAAACGCTGAACTACTGGCGCGAACAATATGACCGCTACCAGCAAAAAAAACAACTGCAGATAAAAAGGCGATTTCTTGAAAGGGAACTTGCGTGGGCAGAAGCCTTGAAAAAAGAGACGTCCATGGACGAACTGGAAAATCTGCTTAAAACAGAGGAAAGGGAACTCCAGCAAATCGAAAACAAAACAGAAACATTGCAGGTTACACTTGACGAGCTGCAATTAAGGCTGGAACAAGCAAAATCACAGTGGCAAAAACTCTTTCAGGAACGCCTATCAATAGAAACAGAAAAAGTGAAAAACGAAGCTTTCATTTCGTTAAGAACTCAAGCCCTAGAAGAAATGAGCCAACTATTGGAAAACAACTGCGAAAAAATAGGCGAATGCATAGCCATGGTTGAGCAGCTGGAAACATCAATCAGCACACAACAAAATCCAAACGACTACATGAAAAAACTTGCAGAGATAAAAATAATATACAAAAATCTTGAAAACATGTGGATCCAACAGCATAGTCAAAAGAGCGAAAACCTGAAAGAACAAAAGGAAATCTGCAATGAACAGCTTGAAAAAACCGACAAACATCTTTTAGAAACACGAATGAAGACAGAATTTGCTACAAAAGAAATTGAAGACCACACTAACCAAATCATAGACTCGAAAATTGACGCTGCCCTATTAAACTACAGGAAACGGAACATCGAAAAACATCTTCAAAAGCTTCGCAGAGAATTGAAAACCAAAACAAGGGAATATGAAGAAGCTGTAGAAAAGGCAAAAAAAACTGGCTCCAGAATAGCGTCAACAAAACATGTTAATGAAATTCTAGACGAAATTCGGTTGACTGATGGTTATCTTGTAGCCCTTGGAGACGTTTCAGAAGACATCGAACGCATGTATGAGTCCTACTCCAAACTCTACCTAGACCTAAAAGAAAAAGCACGAACAGTAGCAGAAAACAGAGAAAAAACCTTGGAAGAAGTTAATACTCGAATAGAAGCATGGCACACAGTCATGCAAAGTCTCCTTGACCACGTAGGTCTTCAATACCAGAGAATTTTGTCGCAAGCTCAAGCTACAAGTGAGATTCATTTGATCAATGGCCATGATATAGAAGCCGCTGGGCTAGAAGTGCTTGTAGGCTTTAGAGGCGCCCAACCAGTCCCATTGGACGCCTACACTCAGAGCGGAGGGGAAAGAAGCATGGCTACCATGAGCTTTCTCTTAGCTTTACAGCAGCATGTGCAGTCTCCTTTCCGCGCAATTGACGAATATGACGTCCACATGGACCCGAAAAACCGTGAAATAATAGCTAATCTTCTCATAGAATCAGTCAAGGGCTTAAACTCGCAGTATTTAATAATAACGCCAAGCCAAATCACCTTTGCGATACAAGACATCCACATCATAACAGTGCAGAATGTTGAAGGCGCATCTAGAGTGAAAGAGGCTGTCTAGTTGTCAACAAAAAGGCAAAAGAAACGGCTGGGCAGAGAGCATCTTCAACGCATCATCGATTCATGCCGCTCAGTTGAAGAGAGGGGACTAGACCCATTTCTAGTGGACGTAGACCACGTACTTACAATCATCCACGAGTATTTTCCAGAATGGGAAAACCCAGAAGAACTCTGCCTAGACGCAGAGGCTATACACGAATTAGCCTCGGCCATTAAGCATCAAAGCGAATGGATTAAACACCGCTCGACATCACTTTACACAGATCCATTCCTAATAGAAGAAAAGCTTCGAAAACTGTCAAAAGAAGAAATTGGCACAATATTCCTCAAAAGTTGGCACCCAATAGTGGAACTCGAACAAATTTCGCCCCACAGCCTAATGGAGGCAACCAAATACTGGCAAAATCTAATTCCACTTAACGAAAGATGGCAAGAAACAGCAGGGCTACAGGCAGAAACTGGAACCACAACACGCGAAGAACTACTGAAACAGCATATCATAACTGAAAAAGAGTTTTCCAAAGAACTGGAAATGTTCTGGCAAGAACTCAAACAAAAAACGATGGGTGAAGAGAAAATCGATTACTGGGATTTTATAGGCGCCAAAACCTATGAAGAAACAGTCAGACGTGCATACATGACAAGTTTTCTCGTTACATATGGTTACGCAACGCTGGAGGTAGACAGGTTAGAAGAAATGGTCTACATTAGGTCCTACAAAACTCCCATTCCCACAGTGGGCAATAAGCAGGCGATTTCTCTGCCTATCCCAGTAAGCGTTGAAGACTGGAAAAATTGGATGGAAGGTGTGAAAGATTGAAGAAGAAAACCTATTACGCCACCAAAGTAAAACAAGCTACTCACCTGCTTTTTTTTAAACGTCACAGAAAGCCTGGAGTAAAAGGCTGGGAGTTAAGGAAAAGATTAGGAGTAGACTATCCAAAAATCATGGCTTTACTAAATAGCCATCTTGGAAATCTAGACCTGCAGGTGAAGACTGTTTTCGAAGAGACAAAGCCACCAGAGAAACCAACTAGGACGCAGTTGGATGGAGCACGATTCTACGTAACTCTGCGCGGAGGGCTTACGCCAAAGGAGACAAAGATGATGGGGTGGCGCATTGATGACATAGCAGGCTTGGCCGTAACTATTTCCACAATAATAGCGAAGAAAGGGAAGGCCTCCAGAGAGGAGGTGGAGATGCTTTTGCGGGATAAACTGCCAGGTTGGAGAGTTGATGCTAATATAGACCGTTATATGCGAGCAGGCTACGTAGATCAAGACGAGAAGGGACAGCTTTACCTAGATTGGCGGACTAGAGCAGAAATAGACGAGAAAACTTTGATAGATTCTCTAATTGCGAAATAAAGCTCTTCTACGCACAATTGAGTTCCATACTATAAAAAACGCATAGGTGTTCCTAGAAACAAAGCAGGTTTATTGACGGAAAAGAAAGTTGATAGACTCAAATTCTCTGATAAAAGTCAAACCTTTTGGAGTTGTTTTGTATACTCCATTATTGTTAACAATCATGCCACTTCTGTTTAGAAGCTCCAAATAAAGCTTCAGTTGAGAATGGCTCAGCCTTGCTTTGTACATTATATGTGTTTTCTTCTCTCCTTCCATAGCAGTCTTCAGAATCTCCGCGATTATATCGTGACGGTCTCTTCTAAGCGACAGTTCAAGTGGTCTCTCTCCAAAATTTTCTGAAATTAATGCTTCGCTTTTTCCTCGGAGTTCTTCGACGATGGAGACAACCTCCTTTCTCTACCACTATTCAGCTTAATGTTTCCAAAAAAAAATCCGCCGAGTGTGTAATAAGGCTTCGTGTCAACTAGTCAATATCATCCGTTGAACCGACTAAAACTTAGGACTTTCCTATGTATTATTAATACATGCATGAAAGTGCGAAAGCAGCCACGCTTCTTCCAGAAATGGCATCAATAGGAGCGCACACTGCGCTAGATTGAGCCTAGCAATCCTGTCTTATATGCGCGTGCAGGAACAAGAACGTAAAATCCCAAACCAAAGGATTGCTAGGAGAAAAATCCTTCGATGAGTCTCAGCAATTGATATCCAAATAATATTGCAGCAAAATATGTTGGCCACAACATAATTGGCCAATTTCCAGGGATGTAATGCCAAAGGTTCAATGATACAGCGAAGATTTCCATGAGTAATAAAGCAAACAAACCAGCTAAAGCCAATACGAGCTGCTCTTTGACCTCCTTTCTACCTTTAGACCTTTTTCTAAAAATCAATAGAATTAACCATGACAATAGGAAAGCAGAGAACAACACGTACCAATTTCGATTAAACTGCAGGACGATATCCATGCAAATGAACGTGTCTTATTTGCCTTAAAAACATATGTATGCACACCCCATTTCAAAAGAAAATCGCATATGTTTAAACTTGCAAGAAACTGTGCAACCGAAAACAACTGCTCAAAGTTCAATTTGCCAAACTAAACATTCGTCTTCTAAGTATATGGATTTTAGCACACTAAGGAAAAAGGGGAGGTTACCGATTCTTCTTTTTCTCCCAGAACGGTTTAGTCCGTAAATACTGGATTTTCGCCTTCAGAAGGTCCATGTAAAATTCGTCTTCGCGTGGATGCATCCTCCCAAGAATCCTAAAAGCTGTTTCAGGCCCCACACCTTTAGTCTGCAAAGCAACTATAGCCTTCTTGCCATAACTTAGAATCAGATCTGCAGTTCGACGCGCGTATACCAACTCATCCAATTCCTCAGGAGTTAACTTCTTTCCTTCCCGTCTCTGTTCCAGCAAACTACGCAGAGTACGCGGGTCTTGCCTCCGCATCAATTTCGCCAGCAGCCCAGAACCACACTTTTTGCATACTAACTTCTCCGGAAGGTCTCGAACTCGTCTTTCTTTGATCAAGTTACTACATGACAGACAAAGTAGCCTCACTGTCCTCGCTAACGTTGACTTTTTCATTCTTTCTATGTTGCTGAGAACAATGTGTTCAGGCGCCATAAGCTCTGCAACTTCGGAGTATTTTGCAAAGATGTGATAGGCTAAGGGCGTAGGCTTTTCCAATCTAAGCACCGCGTTGACTCTAACTTTACCCTCGTTAACATCTTTCATTATCCGCTTCACTGTCGTAATGTCCATTTTTTCAATCATTGCTTCGCGAATAGTTTCGTCATAAATCGGCGTCTTCTTGAACCGCGAAGGAAGCGCCGTCATCCTCTCCATGCTCATAGTTTTTCCTCGCGGTAAAGCTCCAAAACGCTCTGCCACAAATTTCATTTTGTAAGAGAATGGAAAGCGTGCCCTAACATACTCATTAAACGCCTTGTCAACTTTATTAGATGACGAGTTAAAAAGCAGCCGTGAAACTTTTTCCAGCGTTTTTACCTCGACCTTTCGAGGCATTTCAATCAAGATGCGGTATCCGTCATTCCACCAAGCCACAATAAGTTCGTGGTCAGACAGTATCGCGTCAAAAATGCTACCTAAAGTACGGTTTACAATCTCTCCAAAACATACATGAACTACAATGTATTTGTCGAAGGCTTCAAGAAGAATGCGATCATGTGTTGGAAGAGGTAAGTTTTCTTTCAAATATGCGTCTATCTCTTTGACTGATTCAATAAGCGCGTTTTTCTCTACTCCAAGTTTTTCTGCGAGTTTTTCTGCTGCCAGCTTGACACTCTCGCCCTTTTTCAATTCCTCTGCAATTTCTTCTCGCAACCTGCCAACTTCTTTAGCCAAATCAAAAGGAACTGGGAGCATCTCGCCGTCCCATCCTGGAATTGCCGCAAACTGATCTTCTGAAGGAACTACATAGACCGTACCCGTTTCGTCTTCTATTTGCACGATACGCCAAACTTTGCCTTTGCATATGAAGCTTAGACCTACGCGGGCCCTCAGAGCCATAAACTCATCGCCCAGAGTGCCTATTCTTCGGTCAGAGAGAACATCAACTATGGGATAGCGTCTTTCATCTGGTATCATAGAGAGATTTCGGTAATAGTAGTCCCGCGTTCGCCTAGTTTTCTTCAATACTTCGCCTTCTAGTCTCACTTCTCTCAGAATATGTAGATAATTTGCAACTTCTAAAATGTTAGCTTTTGAGAGGTTCCTAAACGGATATGCACGATGAAAAATCTTCAAAACCTCATCAACCCCAATAGTTCCCTTGTCCATCAGAATCCCCGCAGTTTGATGCGCAACCACATCCAACGCGTTTTCATGAATCAAAAGGGGTTCAAGCTGTCCCTTACGGGCTCTCTGTGCTGCAGCTAAAGATTCTAAAACATCTTCAGAAAAAGCTGCAACAATGACGCCTTTTGACGTGAGGTTTAAGCGGTGACCGCTTCGACCAACTCTCTGAATCAAGCTGCCGACTTGCCGTGGAGAAAGATACTGAATCACCAAGTCTACTTGCCCAATATCAACTCCCAACTCCATAGTGCTGGTGCAAACTATGGCTTTCAAAGTATTTGCCTTAAATTCGTCTTCAATTCGCATTCTCTCCTCTCTGGATAATGACCCATGATGCACCCCAATGTCATCTGTAAGCAAACTAAACCTATGTCCTAACATTTCAGCGTTGGTTCTACTGTTTACGAAGATAAGTGTCGATGAATGTTTTCTAACTAGGTCAAGCATATGTCTAATTCTTGCAGCAGCTTGAGGTGCTGTTCTCAATTTCTGAGCAGAATCATAATCTACATCTGTAGGAGTTGGGTATTCAACAGTGTATGAATAGCCTTTGGGTAGCGAAATGCCCAGAACCTTAATAGGTCTGCCAGTGCCTGCGACGAATTTAGCAGTTTTTTCAGGACTTTCTACAGTTGCTGACAAGCCTATCCGCTGAAAATTCCTTCCAGCCAGCTCAGCAAGTCTTTCAAGACCTACCGAAAGCTGTGTTCCACGCTTACTTGTTGCTAGCTCGTGCACCTCATCAATTACTATGCAACGTATATGGCTAAGATGTTTTTGCATTCGTGAACCAGGCAATATTGCTTGAAGAGTTTCAGGCGTGGTAACCAGAATGTCTGGTGGCTGAATTGCTTGTTTTCTTCGAATTTTGGTTTCGGTGTCGCCGTGGCGAACTTGTACGGAAAGGTTGAGTTTTAATGCCCAATAAGACAAGCGTTTTATCATGTCACGATTTAGGGCACGAAGGGGAGTGATGTAGAGAACTGAAATTCCCTGTCTTTTTGGCCGTTCGAGAATTTTTGAGAATAATGGAAGAAGAACAGCTTCTGTTTTGCCACTTCCAGTTGGTGCGACTAGGAGAACATTTTTACCTTTCAAAACAAAGGGAATAGCTTTCACCTGCGGTTCTGTGGGTTCAGAAAGCCCTAGCTCTTCTAAAATATCTTGAATAGGCTTGGCCAGCAGTTTGAAAACTTGAGCTTCTTCCTTCAAACTAAAACCTAACACTAAAAATTAACATACTTGTTCATAATCTTTTGGCAAAGTAAAAGCTGTTTAAATAGCGAGTCCCAAGATAAGTTGGAGAAGGAAAATCTCCAAGTTGCGGACTGAGTTGCGTTTAAGGTTCCGAAGGAGCAGTTACATAAGCCCAAACCGTTACCAATAGAACTGTCAGAAAAGCGCCGGCAAATCCTGAAAGAACCCATTCCAATCCTATATTTGGAAAGACTAGCATAGTAAGCCATGGAATAGCGTATTTTGCTGTGAAGTTAGCGACAATTCCTGCAACGAAGCCTAATAACCCGAACATGGCGAATACTCTTATTCTGTCACCCACATTAATCACCTTGATTAGACATACTACGAGAAAGCTCCTTTTTAGATTGACTGACACAAAACTGTCTATAATGGCGAACAAACCGCGCTTCTCTGTTAATGTGGAAATTAAAGCCCAAAACACTTTTGAAATAGCCTATGCTGCCACATATATACCTAGGTGTTTAGTGCATAATAACAATGTAATAATACACTTTTAACACCCTCCTTGTTCTTAAGGAGGTAAAATAAATTATGTCAGAAAGATTTGCTAAACGATGGGAAGAAGCCCCAAATCAGCAACCATTCACAACTAAGATTAAGGAATCTTTGAAACCACCAGGTCCTCTGAAACCGCGACTTGACACGGCGATCAGACGCATCGAACTTCAAGTTCAAAGGCTTGACCAAGCAGGCGAACGCTTCTCAGGACGAGACAAGAAAATCTTCGCCAGAATAGTTGACGCCTACACAAAACATGACATGGCACGTGCAAACGTCTTCGCAAACGAGCTTGCTGAAATACGAAAGATGGAAGAAATGATAATGCATGGAAGGCTTGCCTTAGAGCAGATTGTGCTAAGGTTAAGAACAGTTTCCGAACTCGGCGACATTGTAACAACACTTGCTCCTGCAGTTGGAGTATTACGCAGTGTAAAGAGTGGCATGTCAGCGATATTTCCTGAAGCCGAAAGAGAGTTAGGACAAATAGGAAACATGTTGAACGGCATAATGATTGATGCTGGTCAAAGCAGCGGATTGACAATCAACTTTGAATCTGCGAATGAAGACGCTCAGAAAATCCTTGCGGAAGCATCCTCAGTAGCAGAGCAAAAAATCAAAGAGAAATTCCCAGAGCTACCTGCAGCAATCGCACAAGTTGGAGAAAAGTCTTCCACCAATACAGCTTAGACACACAGGGAACAGGTGATTCACTATGTCTGAATCGACATCCAACCTTTTTACCTATCTCGGCAAGGCGGTAAAGGACGAATACGGCCACATCATCGGCACAATGGCATCATTCCTGGTTACTCCAGGAGGAAGAATAAACGGAGTATTCATAGAACACGGGGATGGTCACATCAAACAATATTCAAGCGACCAAATAAAGACAGAGAACGATGAAGTTGTACTATTTGCGCCACTTAAAATGAAAGCCAACAATTTCTGCAACCAAATCCCGCTTCTTTGGCGGAAAACCCAAGCCATAAAGGACTTGAACGAAAAGAAGAAGATTCCTGAAGACATGTACAGCGACTTGTACTCCAGTTTTGAAGGTGCGTTGACCCAGTTAAAAACAGAAGCAGAAGACACAATTGCAGACGTTGAGAAGGAAATCCAAGATTGCACTCAACGAGTCAAAGAACTCAATTCAGCCCTAATTAATCTGGAAATCGAACGAGAGATAGGACAAATCGATGAAGAATCCTACCAAACTGCTATAGAGATGGTGAAAGGAGGACTCAAACGAATTAATGCAGAGAAGAACGACTTTGAAACACTAAAAGGTAAATTATCCAATATGCTTCTAGGCGAAACACAAAAAGAAACTCTCGAAGAAAAAATCGAAGAAACACTTCCTGTGCCAAGCAGCGAATCCTTAGACACCTCGCTTCCAGAACCACCGGAATCCCCCGAACCTTCGGGGGAATCCCCCGTCGTAGTGTATGTGAAAAACGTCGACCAACCAAGTCCTTAAACACGAAAAGGTGGGCGGAGGGACAGAACTATTCGAAATTTCTTTCGTTCGGAGCCTCCACCCCTCAACGAAGTTATTGTGAAGTCTATTCGAAAACTTAAAATTCAACATTCAAAGCTGGAACAGGTGCACATAAGACTTCATAAAAGAGATAAAACTCTTTTCAGGGCATGTACCTTCGCGTTAGAAAAAAAGAATAATGCACGCGCCGCGATGTGTGCTAACGAACTGGCAGAGGTTAGAAAGCTCATAAAGCTGCTTTCCCACACGCAAATCGCGATAGAACGCATAATCATCAGATTAGACACTATCAAAGAACTCAGCGCCATAATGATAGACCTCAAGCCAGCGTTGAACGCTCTCAAAAACGTCACAACCAACCTAGTCAGCATAATGCCTGACATTGCCTCTGAATTGGACAAAGTCAACAATAGCATACAAGAAACACTCACTGTAACCAAGCTTCCCTCCGAGCCACCAACCATACTAACTAACATAAAAACTGCTGCTGGACAAGGAATTCTCAAGGAAGTCAACATGGCTTTGCAACAAAAATTGAATGAACAACTGCCCGAACCACCTGTCTCGGAAGTGTTGCCAAAGATCATGCAACCAGAGCGAATCAAGGAAATGGTTGCTTTGGTTGCTGCATGCCCACAATCGAGTAGAGACAAGCAGAAAGAAACAACTGAAGCTTTTCTTTCGATTAAAGATGTGAAAATGCAAAGCATCTCCCTCAGAATTCAACATTCTGAATCCATGCAAGACAAATTGCTCGAGTACGTTAAGCAATGTAATGGCCAAATAGACGTCACTGAATGTGCATTGAAGTTGAAAATCCCACCCAAAGATGTGGAAAAAACATTGAAAGAACTTGATGCTAAAGGAAAAATAATTATCGGAACATGTTAAAAATGAGTGCTTCTCAAGAACTTGAAAAAGCAGCGACAAACTACGCGTCCGAAGCTGTTAGATTGGACAAACAAGGCTCAAGGGGAATGGCTATCACGATGTACCAGAGAGCCATAGAAACACTACTAAGAATAGTACACTTGTATCCTGACTATGGCTTAAACAAAGTCTACATACAACGTGCAATGGCATATCAAGAAAGAGTTAAAGTGCTACAAGGCGGAATGCCTCTAAGGCCAGATGTAGAGAAAAGACCTGCCGACGCTACAGAACCTCAAGAAGCTGGAAAAGCAAGCTACGACGAACTAATAATGCAGGAGAAACCTAACGTAAAATGGCAGGAAGTCGTAGGTCTGGAACCAGCGAAAAAAGCCATAAAAGAAGCAATTGTTTACCCAGTTCAGAGACCAGATCTGTTCCCACTAGGATGGCCCCGAGGAATACTCCTTTTCGGACCACCAGGCTGCGGAAAGACTTTGCTGGCAGCCGCTGTCGCCACAGAAATTGACGGTAACTTCATATCTGTTGACGCAGCGTCAATAATGTCTAAGTGGCTAGGAGAAGGCGAGAGGAATGTGGCGCAACTTTTTACATCTGCGAGAAAGTCTGCTAATAATGGGAAACCTGCTATCGTATTCATTGACGAACTAGATTCTCTATTGGGAAGACATTCTAGCGAAGTTGGCGGCGAAGTTCGTGTACGAAACCAGTTTCTTAAAGAAATGGATGGTGTTATTGATAAAGGTAAAAGCTTGCACGCATACGTAATAGGGGCTACGAATCGACCTTGGGATCTGGATTGGCCTTTTATCAGAAGATTTCAGAAGAGAATCATAGTGCCGCTACCTGACCATCATTCAAGGTTGCAGATGTTTAAACTTTACACCAGTAATTTGAACCTGGACCCAAGCATCAGTCTTCACGAATTGGCCAGACTTTCAGAAGGGTTTTCAGGAAGCGATATAAAAGATTGTTGTCAGTCAGCCTACTTGAGAGTCATCGGTGAATTCTTCGAGTCTGGGCGAGTAAATGATAAACAAGCTAAGCCTAGACCCGTAACTATGGACGACTTTCGACAAATACTTGAAGATCGGAAGCCAAGCGTTTCCCTTGACATGGTTGCATCCTACAACAAATGGTTTGACGCTTTTAAGGCACTCTAGTTTGAAAAAATGGCTTCGGGGAGGCATCGGAAAGATTTGAAGAAGTTTGCACCTTACTTATTTAACAGTAAGCGAAACCTCCTTTCTCCCTTCGGCAAATGTCTTCAGATCCCGGAAAAGCCTCTTAAAGCCTAATTTTTTTCTCAACAGCTTCTACAAGTTTTCTTGGTTCTTCAAGAATATCTACGACAGGTACGCCTAGACTTTTTGCTGCCAAAGCTGCAGAACCTGTAAATGCAATTATTAGTTCAAAACGTTTTAACGCTTCTATAGCTTCGTAAAATGTTTTGACAGCTACTATTTTGAGCACTGTTGGTTCTTGTTCAACTAAACCTCCAAAACCTTCAAGAATAACAAAATCAGTGCTGTTTTGGCAGTTTTTGACAATTTCTTTAAGGCTTAGTTTTGTAGTGTCACCTTTCTTAATGATACTCAGTTCTTTAGCAGCAACTATCATTATTGTTTTTGCACCTGCTTGTGCGTGCCGCCAAGAATCTTTCCCCTTAACATCTATTGTGAAGTCTGGTTGAGAAACATGCTTGATAGTGGCAACACGATGCCCACGTCTTGTTAAGCCTTTGACTAGAACCTCGATCGTTGTTGTCTTGCCTGATTTTTTGCTTCCAATAACCGCAATTACAATCATGGGAGAACCAACGTTGTTGATGCACCTAAAAGAAACGGTTTCAATTAAAATATTCGCTCTTGAACGGCTTTACGGGCGATAACCATCCAGAAGGCTTACGGCTAAAACTGCAGATATAATATCAGCAGTTGTACCAGGGTTATATTGATTAGTTGACCCACGCAGCTTCTTATCGAAGCCAGAAAGCTTTTCTCTACCAAGAGTTGTTGCTAAACCGCCCGAAATCAACACTTCATTTGCTTGTTCAGAAATTTCTTTCGCTCTCTCTAAGCCAACTTTTCGGGCGACAAGTGTATCGGGAACTATTGAAAGTATTTTGAGGAAAGTTTGAACTATTGCAGTGTTTAGATTATTTGTTTCCTTGAGTTGCTGGGTGAAATATGGCAAGCCAGCTTCAAAGGTTAAGGGATAATTTTCTACCCATTCTCTTGATATAGAGTCGTAGGATGCTGAGATTCTGAAAATATCATGGAGAGTTATGTTCTCTTCTAGGATTCTTTCCTTTGAGTGGGGGTCGTTCACGTTGAGAGTTGGCGCTTTACCAACTAAACCGTTTGGATTGGCTATGTTTATTGCTTCGTAAACTGCTACTGCATCTAATGACGTGGTTGATTCTACGACTAGTTTTATGTTTTTTCTCAGTCGGGAAATAGAAAGTTCGTCTCTTTCAGCCAACGTCATTCCGGCTGCTGCGGCGATTGGGAAAAGCAGAAGAACTGTGCCTAGCAACGTGTTGTTCCCATGTTGCCAAGCATTAATACTCACCACCGATTGCTTTATAATTTCTCCAATGCCCATTTCGTTTAGGTCAATTTTTTCGTTGTAAATCATGATGCCCCGTTGCGCAGCTCGTGCAAAACTAGGTTCAACGGCTACGGCGGAAGCCAAAAAATGTTCATATCGCGTGCTTTTAAAATTTGCTGTTTTATTAACGTTCCCAGGCTTGTTTGCACTAACTTCTAAGAGGACAGCCAGTTGAAGACAGCTGGAAATGTACTTTGTTGTTTTACAAATGTCTCGCTGCAAGGGACAGGCCTTTCTAAAACGTGGTGCAGAAGTTTTATTAACGTTGTGCAAAAATCTACAAAACAAGGTAATGGTCTACACTGGGTTGTTTAGCATGAGACTGTCAACTGTTAATATCGCTTTAATAGCCACTTTTGCGGCTTTGCAAGCTCTTCTCACAAGTTTTCCCTTTACAATCACAATAGGTGTTTCGGGTCAAATAACGCTTGGCATTGTAGGGGGTTCTCTTATCGGTATTTTGCTTGGCCCAATTATCGGCGGGTTAGCTGTGTCAATAGGGTCTCTTGTTGGCGTTTTTCTAAATCCTGCAGGTGCGATTTTCGGCATTTTCACAGTGATTCCTCCGTTTTTTGGGGCATTTGGAGCTGGTTGCATCAAAATCAAGAGAGGATACGTAGTTGGGGCAGTTATCCTTGCTTCACTTTTGGTGTTCTATGCACATCCCTTTGGCAGGGGAGCTTTCATGTACCCTTGGCTCCATATTGTCGCTATGATAGTTGCCTTCTCGCCCTTTGCATATCTGGCTGGATCAACTTTTAGTTCATCTAAATCTGCAAAGTTGATATTCGGTGTTGCGGTTGCTGCGTTCGTCGGTGTTTTAACTGATAATATAACGGGCAGTGCCTTAGCAATGTGGTATTTTTCGCCGATTTTAACACCAGAAATATGGCTTTCAGTAATGTTTGTTTATCCCGTGGAGAGAATGGTTGCCCTAATTCTGGTAACAATCATTACCACGCCAGTTTACCACAGCCTGAGAAAAGCTGGGTTTACTGATCTACTCGAATAGGGAATTTACTATGATCTTTACGGTTTCCTTTTGGAGAAGGTTCTGCAACAACTCGAAAACAGTTCTCAATTCCAAAGGGAATCAAATATAGCTTTAATTGTTTTCAGTTATTTTCTAACGGAGAGTAGAAATGAAAGCCCGAGAAGGTGACTTGCTTGAAACGCCAGACGGAATTGTCTTTGATGTTAAGGGGCTAATTCATCCTCCCGACAGAATTATTGCTTTTCCCCGTTTCGTTCCAGACCCTCATGGAAACCGCAAACGAGGAGACAGAATTTACAGAAAAGTTTATGCTCTTTCCGAACGCTACGAGCTTCTCAAAGAACGGTTTCCTCAATATTTAGTCTCTGATCTTGTTTTTGGAGAACGCCTCAGTGAAGTCCCAACAGAAGACGTAAAATGTTATTATAATCCAGTTGATCGCCTACGGGAATTTCGTGATTGTAGCGAGTTGGATGAATTAGAAGCTGATGCTTTGTGCTTTGCTAAGCTTTTGCAGAACCACTCAGATATTCCTTGGAATAAATTGGGCATTTCCGGCTCTCTTCTAGTTCAGTTGCATACTCTCAAATCAGATATCGACCCAATAGTCTATGGAGAGAGAAGCTGCTTTAAAGTGTATGAAGCACTAAAATCAATGATGAAAGAAAAGAAAAGCCTAGTGAAAGCGTATACACAAGAAGAGCTAAGAAACCTCTATGGTTTCCGTTCAAAGGACACAGAAATGTCCTTTGACGATTTTGTCACGATAGAGTGCAGAAAGGTTTTGCAGGGCAAGTTTCTGCAACATGACTTTTACATACGATGTGTAAAGGATTGGAACGAAATAGAAGAACGCTATGGTGATGTTGTTTACAAAAGAGTCGGCTACGCAAAAATTAAAGCAACGATTTCAGATGATTCAGAAACCATATTTACCCCCTGTCGCTATTCAGTGGACCACGTACAACTGCTGAAAGGAACATGGGAAGAAGCAGTGTCAGAAATCGCGTCTTTTCGAGGAAGATTTTGCGAACAGGCAAGAGAAGGGGAAACTGTGATAGCTCAAGGAAAAGTTGAAAGAGTGCAAAAGAAAAATGGTGATACATTTTTTAGGCTTCTCCTGGGAGGCAAACCATCAGACTTCATGGTGCTAGAAAGGTGATTCTAAAAGAACGGGGTCTCAGAGACCGCGATTTTATAAGCACAAAAGAAGACCTCCTCTTCTGCGTTGTAGGCCCATACCATCCCGCTGACCGCGTGATTAGCTATTTGAAATACTTGCCCGACCCAGAGGGTAAATGGCGGAAGGGAAAGGACCGGTTTAAACGCATAATGCGGGCATATACAATTCCAAGTTTGCTGGAAACTTTTGACTTTTTAAAAGTCTCCTACCCCAAATACTTGTTTTTCTCTTCGGTCTATAACATTACGATGACTGCTGTTCCACGAGAATATATAACGAAACACTTCAAACCTGAAGAGAAGCTAGCAAGGCTTTTCAGAAAGTCGCGGCTTGACCCTTTGCAAACGAAAGTTGTTCGTTTTGTGTCTTTGCTATCTGAATTAAGCGGTATTTCAGTTGACGATTTTGGCGTCACAGGCTCGATACTGTTGGGCATTCACAATCCAGTCTTTTCAGACATGGACATCACTATATATGGAGTGGAGAGTAGCTACACAGTGAAGGGCGCCTTAACTGGAGTATGCTCAACCGGGAACCTCGGTGTTGGGCGTTTTGAAGAAGAAAAACTCAGGAATTGGTATATAAACAAAACACGTAATCACCCAATCAGTTTAGCTGAAGCTGAACGAATCTACAAACGAAAATGGAACATTGGAGTATTTGAAGGAACTCTTTTCTCTGTACATCCCATGAAGCTGGAACAAGAACTTACGGAGGAGTATGGCGATAAAACATATCATCCCGTTAAAACAGTGACTATACAAGCAGTTGTTGCCGACAGCAAAGACAGCATATTCCTTCCAGCCGTTTATCGAGTTAGAGAGGTTGAGGTTAAAGAAGATGTTGAGGCGGATATTGAAGAAGTGGTTTCCTATGAGGGGCTTTATGACAGTCTCGCAGAGAAAGGTGAGGAAATTGAAGTTAAGGGAAAACTTGAACACGTTATTGATAATCGAACTGGGAGGGAATATGACAGGGTTCTGGTGGGTTCGCCTGAAGGAAAAGGTGGAGAATATATAAAACCGCTTTAGACCTACTGCCGCATTGTTGCCAGGTAAAACCACTACAATTCGAATGCTCAGGGGCATAATCAAGCCTGATGAAGGTGCAGTTTCTATCCTTTCGAGTTGGACTTTATACTCCTTGTGGCATTTGCAGTCATCTTTCTGGTTGCAGCAATAAAAATCCACGAATGCACCATGCAGAAAAGGCTTTAGATATGTCGCTCTAATCTAACTCAAGAACTTCTTTAAGGTAAGCGTGGTAAGGACCAAGCTTTCCGCCATAGTTTCCAGCAGAAATTCTAGCCACGTCGGGCACTCTCACAGCCGCTTTTATCCCTTCAGCCATCGCTTCTTTCACACAATCTAGGTTGAGACCATTGATGACGATTTCGTAAACACACTTGACATCTTTAGGTATCTGCGAGTCTGCCACTAGCTCTTTAAGTTTTGGACAGAAGGGATGGTTGGTGGACGCTTTAAGCTTGTATTTAGTCGAGCCTGCTTTGGAGCCTGACCTGCAGATGCCCCCTGGAAATGGCATTATCACGCCTTTAACGTTGCTACTAATAGCTTCTGCCGCCTTCTCTGCCGCTTGTAAACCAGCTGCGCCGCTCTGAGCCATGATTATGAAATTTCCTCCTGCAATTGCTTTTACAGCTCCAAACTTGTCTTCTACCATAAACTCGCCTTCCATAACTGGAATTCGCCAGACTTTCCTATTCGCCAAAGTGTCTTTTTTTTGGAATCCGTCTCCGAAAAGGCGAAGGCTACGCCCCACCTTCAATCTTCTTTTCGCTTCTGGCAACGCGTCAAAAGCCGCAGCTGTAGGACAAGTCATTATACACTGTCCAATTCTAAGGATCATTTGAGCCTTCAAATCAAACCGTGTTCTATGATAAAGCTGAATCAATACACCTGCACGTCCATCTGGGGTGTCATGTCGTTTTACAGATCCTTCTATTCCAGCTTCTACTGGAGACATGATAATTGAAGAAGCAAAGCCAGTTGCCGTCTTAGCCGCTATGTTTGCCCATTTCTCGTTTTCTGCAGTAATTAAGACTCGCCCCACCCACATACCAAACATTTCGGCGAATGTGTTATGAACCTCTACTGAATGTGTTGGGAAACGCAGAGTGTAGAAGTCTGGTTCCTTATCTGTTTTGACTAAGTATTGAGATAGTTCTTCAGTCAAGTCCTATACACCTCTTTACGTAGAGCCTAACTCCGTCAATCTCATCAAACGGTTCATATCCTAATTCCACGAGCTTTATAGCTTCTTCTTTTGAAGTCACTGCTTTAATAGTATATTGTTCAACCTCTTCCATGGCGTCACTGTTCTCGTAGACTGTCGTGCTTGTTATGCTTCGGTGGCCTAATTTCTTTTGGACGTAACGGATATCCCTTGTTTGCAGATAGAGTTTTGTCGCGAAGAAATGGGGGAAGGTATGAAGATGTATCTTGAGAAAGCTTTTATTCGCGGTTTTCATTGCGACGTGCTTTCTTGTCCATTGAAAGTTGTGTCTCATTCGTTTCTTGGCGTTCTCGCCAAACACGTAGTTGCTGTTTCTGGGTTGACGCATCAGCATTTAGATGCGCGCGCATTGTAGTTTTTTACAATTACAAGGAATCTTATCATTTCCTTTATTTCTACACTTGTAAAAATTCGCGTCGTCGTCGAAAAAAAATTGGGGTTCGGAAGTTACTAGACTTCCGCTAAGATGCGCACAATGCGCGTGCGCCTTAGCCAAAAACCTTGGTTCATCATAGAAAAGCCAACAAAGATAAGGTTAAATTTATTTGTGGTCAGTGTACCGTTTGCTCTGAGATAAGTTTGGCGATTGCGAGGAGTGATTATTGAGGAATTTAGGTGTAGTCACAAGTGGCGGAGATGCGCCTGGTATGAATGCTGCTATTCGGGCAGTAGTCCGCATCGCTTATTCAAAGAATTTTCATGTCTTGGGATTTAAAAGAGGGTGGGAAGGTTTGACAACAAATATGCCTATGACGTTAACCCCCCGTTCTGTTGGTGGAATACTACAATTAGGCGGCACCATTCTTCATACATCAAGATGCTCACAGTTTAGAAGGAGAGAAGGGCTTAAGAAAGCTGCCGAAACTCTTGTCTCGAACAGTGTTGAAGGGCTCATAGTTATTGGCGGTAACGGTTCTTTCAAGGGAGCTTTGGAATTATGTAAAGAAACTGACACGTTAATAGTGGGCATTCCTGCATCAATTGATAATGATGTTTTTGGGACGGATGAAACTATAGGTTTTGACACTGCTGTAAACACGGCGGTAACAGAAATCGACAAAATTCGAGACACTGCAATCTCCCACGAAAGAGTTTTCATTGTTGAAGTTATGGGACGGAAAAGAGGTTTTCTCGCCCTAACAATAGGGCTGACTGTTGGAGCCGAAGTAATTCTGATCCCAGAAGTTGAATATACAAAAGAGAACATCTTCAAAACGCTCAGGGAAAATAGTGCTAAAGGGAAGAAGTCAGGCATAATTGTGGTGGCGGAAGGAATTGGAGATATCCATAAACTTGCAAGGGAAATCGAAGAAAACACAGGCGCTGAAGTTAGACTTAGTATTTTGGGCTATGCCCAAAGAGGCGGCAACCCTACTGCGAGGAGTCGACTTCTGGCTAACTTGTTTGCAAACAAAGCGGTTGAACTATTATCAAAGAAGCGCGGAAACAGAATAGTTGGATTGCAAAGAGGTAAAATCACCAGCATTGAACTAGAGAAGTCATGCAGAACGGAGAAACCTTTGGACCTAAACTTACTCAAGCTGGCGAATATACTAGCAACATAAAATTCCTACAGCCAAAAGAAAAATGAAATTGGTTATGCTTCTACAAAAATGAACCTTAGCAAACAAGGATCTTTAGTTTGAATTTTTAAGAATTATTGTAGCTTTCTGACAATTGCACGCGCGAGAATCTTTTTTGCTTGACTTTCGGTCTCTTTTTCCATGCTTTCGCTCCTCAAATTCTAATGGTAATACTGTCTAAATTTAGAAGGTTTTCGTAGAATCTAAGGAAAATTCATGGTTGATAAGTAGGTTGAAAAACCTTCTAGGTCATGAAATCTTCTACAAATCAGAAAAGAAGCTCAAAATGAAGGAATCAGGGTCTAGATTTAGAAGCTCAAAAACAGCAAGGTTGATGCAATCTTTTTTCCATTGTTGAATATTGTCTTTTTCAGAAATCTTGAGTTTTGGGAATTTTTAGCCTTTTTTTAGTATGTTTTTTAGCATTGACCATGTTTTTTCACCATTGTTAATAATGCGCGCATAAACGTTAAGTGTTGCGCACATCAACTCTTTTTTAAAGTCTTGATAGCGTTCTGTATCCAATCAGGATCTTTCAGGAGTTCCCTACCCACTGCAACCAAGTCAACTTTTTCCTCTTCAACCAGTTTATTCGCAAACTCGGGATCCTTAATCCCTCCAACACCGATAACAGGTATGTCTAAAACTCCCCTGATTTGCTGCGCTTGAGCAACAAAATACCCTTGTTCTCCCTGCAACTGCATAGGTCGACTACCGCATAGACCCCCAGACACATCCAGGATGTCTACCCCCGCCTTCTGAAGTTCTATAGCAAATTTCTTAGAATCTTCTATTAGGACACCATTTGGATCTAAATCGTCAGAGCCTAAACGATAAAGAAGGAGCCTTCCTCCGACTTTTTCCTTCACTCTCTCAACAACCGCCAGGGGAAACCTTATTCTATTCTCCAAAGATTCACCATACTTATCCCGTCTCGCGTTTGCCAAGGGAGAGAAAAATTGATTTAATAGAAATCCGTGTGCCCCATGCACCTCAACACCATCAAAACCTGCTCTCATAGCCCTCTCAGCAGCAAGCGCAAACGTTTCAACCAAATCTTCGATTTCCTTAAGCTTTAGTTCGCGCGCTTCTCTACTACTTGATGGAGCTACGGGTTGAAGTCCAGTGATTTCTTGTTTGGCATGCTTGCCAGCATGATTGATTTGTATCACTGCAGGTGTTCCCATAGAATGGATTTTACTTGAAAGCTTCTCCAAACCTATAATTAAATTATCGTCGTATATTCCAAGCTGTCTTTCGCTCAGCTTTCCTTCAAGGGACACATAGCTATGTTCGATTATTAGAAGACCAAGATTCTTTGACCGTTTACCATAATGTTCAACAAGCTTGTCCGTTACAGCTCCTGCCGTTGTCGCCAAGCCCGTGTGAATGGGAGGCATCACAATTCTATTTTTGAGTGTTAATCCCTTTACATCAAAACAATCTAACAGTCTAACCAACACAAACATCTCCTTTAGAAGTTTTAGAGTCACATTTAGAAAAGCCTTTGGATACGCCACATAGCTTATAAATTCCAGAAAGTCGCAGGGCGTGCATTATTCCCTTCGCCATACGTTGTAGGGGCAGTAGTTCCAACAGTATCTGCTACCTTTAAAAACACGCCCTTTACATTCTGATCTGCTAAAAGGCCTAGATTTCCTCATTACTTCCCGATGAAAATTATCAAGCTGCTTTATCAATTATCCCTTTGGGCGTCCTCTGACATACTTCTTGTAATGGAGTAGTTTCTCTCTTTCTCCCTTTGGCAGCAGGAAAGCGGGGAGTTTCAACTCTTTCTTCTTTGGTCGCCCAATTCCTTAAGGTGGAAACTTGGATTTCCTTTGCCAAATAATCCCCTCCATAACTACTTGGTTTTAAGCGCGTTGTTCACGCACTCAAGCTATCTAAGCTTAATGCACCCCATGATTTTAGTTGAGTAGATATGAGGAAAAAGGTTTCACGTGCAAAAATGCGAATGATGAAAGAAAGGAAAAAATCAAAAAATTGCGTGCATGCGCAACCACTAATACTTGATGACAATAGACACGCAACATAGCCGCACATGTGCCCAAATACTGTCTGCGTTAGTCGTATCTTCCGCCAGCTCTGACGCATTCTGCTTTCGGCCTTTTTGGTTTTGGTGTTGTTCGTTGTTTCTTATGCCTTGGGCATTCTCTCAATCTTATGAGCATCCAACCATGGTCTTCATATTCGCATCCACATTTGAGTTTGACCGTTTTTGGGGATTTCGTCCTGTCATTCTTCTGTGTCAATTAAAGTCTCCTCTTACTGTCTGTGATCTTGATTGTAGCTCTTTCGGTGCTTTTTTGCGCGCATCGTTACATAGATTGGAAAACTATGGAAAAACTGCCAGAAAAGCCATCGAAATCCTGTCATTCCCTAAAAATCGGAAAATGCCAAAGAGGCAATAATCGAGATAGACTATGTATGCATAAGACCGTGTTATCTAATGTGATTTATTGAAGAATTACTCCTCTACGACTTTGACGCTTTCTATTTCTTTGCACCATGGGATTAAGTCTGTTGAAAGTTCTTGGAGAATCTCACCTTCTATCTCTTCGTTTGTTTTTTCTCGGCTTTCTTCAACAAGAGAAATCAGAATCATTACTTTCTTTGTTTTCATTGAAACCCCATTGTGAAACGATGTACTAGTCTTTTTCAGAAAAGTCTTGGGATTCACCTATGACTCAAACGGGGTTAAGAACTTCTTTTCTTTTCAAATTTGATGCCGTGAATATACCAACAGTAATGTTGTCCGATGGAGTCTTTGACAAAGTCTGCGATGCTGACATATCCGTATTCGGGATGTTCTTTCATTAATTGTTCTATGGTTTCTATCATTTCTTTGGGCAGTTTGATGGTTCTGTAATGTCTGCGCATTCTAGTTCACTCAGAGACCTTTAGTTTTTTCTTCAGAGTTAAGAACATGGTGATGAGTTCAAAAAGCTTGTGAAATGATGCTAAATATCGCTAAACTCTTATATTCCGACTCAGAAAAGAAACAGTTTACGTTTTTTCAACAACGAATCAATACATGAGGGTTGATGTGCGTGCGTCTACGACTATTATTGTTTATGGCAGCCTGTAGACGTGCAAAAACGAGAGCTTTCCGGCTCTAATCAACACCCTCTTTTCTTGTTAGATTCTGAATAGAAGATAAATCTTTTAGCTGTAACGTGTCAGTAAAAAACTGATGGATTTCCTCTGAAGAATCAGAACATGGGTGTGGTATAGGAAAATATTGAAACGAGTAGAGAAAAGATGACAAAGTCGCCTTAGCCAACACCCTCCTCTCTTTTTGTTTTCTTGTCCATTTTGTCGTAGCATCAAAGTCTTCTTGTGTTACGAAAAATTGTCCACCTTTTCCCTAGCAACTTCGTTTACCTAGAAGATTTACGCGGGGAAATGGAGAGATATAGCGCGTATCCATTACGCTTGGAAAACAAAGAGAGAAAAAACGCGCAACTTCACTCAAAATGCATGCACTGGGACCTAGTTCGTGTCATTATTCGGAGAAACTCAGAGCCCTAAAACGATCCTTCCCTCTTTTTTTCCTATTCCGAATCCGACCTTCCAACAAGTCTTTTATTGGCAATAAAAAACAAGAAGTGGGGAGCCTTTGTTGTCGGTTGACGATTTCTTTGTAGAGTTGCTGCTGGAGGAATTCAACAGGCAATGAGCGACGGAGACGACGTGAAGCCGGAAAACAAGAAGGACAATTCTACTCCAGAGCCGGAGAGCGTGAACAGGTTGGACACGACGGAGCAGGTGAGAGCTCTTTTCCCTTCTGAACTGAAGAATCCGCTGCTGGATGAATAAGAGTCAGCGAGATTAGCTAAAACAGTGAAGGGAGCCAGAGCTTTGTTGGCAGTTGGCTTCGAATACGTCACCGACATGGAAGGCTTCAAACTGTTCCGCAAAAGAAAGTAGCATCGCCACCTTATGGAATGAAAAAAAAGCTAACAGATTGGGATTAATCAGCGCGTAGTGGAGACGTCTCCCGATTCCTTCCCGCACACTCCCCATTTTTGCTTGCACAAAATAGAAGATTCTTTCAAAAATGATAATAAGCTTGGTGACTATATTGTCGTTGGGGGGAAGGCGTGAAAAAAGTAGTCTTTATAGTAATGCTACAGCTGCTTTTGATCAGCGTATTCACATTTGCAGTAAACATCCAACCAATAGAGACTGAGACCTTAGGATGGGCTGGAGACTGTGATACAGCGACAGATTCACACACACATACGGAATTGATGAATATTTCTCAGTTGTCTTTTTCGCAGATTGACAATTGGAACTTCAATACTATGCGTGTGTTAAGGGCGGAATGGGATGATCTTGTGTCTGTCAACCATGATTATGGAGAGCTTATTGTTGGGGTCGATGGAATTAGCTCAGACAGTTACTCGGAGCTCATAGAGCTAATTAGAAGTAGTGGTGGTGAACTCGTTAACAGAGTTTCTATGCGTGGCCATATTAGTGCTGTTGTTGCCAATATTCCTCAATTGTCAATGTCTACTTTCGTAATGAAGGCTCATGCTGCAGGGCTGTCAAGATATGTCGAGCCTAATGTGAGATTAAAAGCCGACTTCATACCAAACGATCCAGGTTGGCAGATGCAATGGGGGCCACATGCAATAGAAGCAGACTTGGCTTGGAATACCACGGTGGGAGATTCTTCCATTATCGTTGCCGTTATAGATTCCGGAATTGACGCAAGTCATGAAGACTTGGCTGCAAACATTGTTCCATTGGGATTCGATTGGGTAAACAATGATACCAACCCTTGGGATGACCATGGGCATGGAACCCACTGTGCAGGCATCATCGCAGCATTGCTAAACAACAGCTTTGGGATAGCTGGCCTAGCTCAAGTACGATTAATGGCTGAAAAAGTGCTTAACCAGCGCGGTGAGGGATCAGCAGATGATGTTGCGAATGCGATAGTTCACGCGGTGGATCAAGGAGCGGACATTTTAAGCATGAGTCTTGGAGCTTTCGTGGAAAGCACGATAATTTATGCGGCCATAAAATATGCTGATGAGCAGGGTGTGTTGATAATTGGGTCGGCGGGAAATGACGCTTCGGAATGGTATCATTGGCCAGCATCATATAAGGAAGTGATAGCCGTTACGGCCACTAGTGAAAGTAATGATCCAGCTGAATTCACTAATCATGGAGATTGGGTTGAAGTTGCGGCGCCAGGTGTCAACATATACTCAACCTGGCTAGGTGATGAATACAAAAGCTTGAGTGGGACATCCATGTCAGCTCCTCACGTGACAGGTGTCGCAGCATTAATCTGGAGCCAATTCCCCAACATGACTAGAGACCAAGTGCGAGCTCAGCTACGTTACACAGCTGATGACTTGGGCGACCCCACATTTGATGAATATTACGGATATGGCTTGATCAACGCAAGAAGAGCTGTTGAACAGGACCCGCCTGTACATGACGTTGTCTTGCTGCACTGGAAGGCTCCTTACGTCTTGAAGCCATTTGATACAGCTATTTTCAACGGCACTCTGCTGAACTTCGGAACTGCTAACGAAGACAACTTGACAGTGCAGTTGTTGGTTAACGGAACTGTTGAAGCTTCTAAACTCGTTAACAATTTGACAGGTGGTGCATCAATCATGACTAGTCACCTATGGAGTCCAATAGCTGAAGGAACTTACAACGTCACAATGCAAGTAATCCCAGTGAACGGAGAAACAGCAACGCAAAACAATGTGTTGTCTGAAAACCTTATAGTCAGAATCTCAAAAACCTTTGAAGTACCCAATGATTTTCCAAGAATACAGAATGCCATAAACAAAGTTGACAATGGATCCACGATTCAAGTTGAACCAGGAACTTACTATGAACATATTATCGTACCAAAATCAATGACTATTCATGGAGAGAACTCCAACACTACGATTATTGACGGAACCGGTATCAAGTCCGTAATCAAGATATTCGCCAACAATGTGAGTATCAACGGGTTTACCATTCAAAACAGCGGCTCAAAACCGTTGCATGGCGACAGCGGCATTGTCTTATACAGCTCGCACAATAACATCAGCTCAAACATAATTTGGGACAATTACTACGGAATTAGACTTCTTTCTGAGCAAAACACGATTGTCGGAAATATAGTCTCAAATTCTGCAAGGGGCATAAGTCTGGAGGGATCAAATGAAAACATTCTCAGAGATAATCATATGATTGGTAACACCCGCAATCTTGACATAGATTTTCTTGGAGGAACACTTTCAGATTACATGAATGATATAGATGCTTCAAACACTGTAGACGGGAAGCCTGTCTACTACTGGGTGAACCAACACAATAAATCGATCCCAAATGACGCGGGATATGTAGCCATCTTGAACTCTACCTGGATTGTAGTGAAAGACTTGAACCTCTCAAACAGTGGCCAAGGCTTGCTGTTTGTCTCTACAGCTAACTCCACAGTGGCAAACGTGCAAGCCTTCGACAACTTAATTGGTATCTACATGGTCAAGTCGGACGACAATGCAATACACAATTGCATGGTTACAGACAACTTGGTTGGAATTTGGCTAAGTTATTGCAGTGGCAACATAGTCGAAGCCAACACAGCGTCGAAGGGGATGTTTGGCATAGCCCTATATGAATCGAGCTACAACAGCATTTTAGGAAACACACTATTGAATAATACGCTATTACTGGGTATAGGATTCAGTTTAGAGTCAAACTCCAACTGTAACAGTTTTTTCCGAAATAACCTCATCAGCAACTCAATTCAAGCTTATATATTCGACAACTCTGTCAATAACACCTTGGATAATGGTTATGAAGGAAACTATTGGAGTAATTATGCTGGGCTGGACTCTGACGGTGATGGAATAGGTGATTCACCTTATGCTATTGATGAAAATAATACCGATAATTATCCACTAATGAATATTTACTGGAACCCAGCAGACATCAACCACGATTTGAAAGTTGACATATACGATGTCGTTTTAGCCTGTAACGCCTATAGCTCCACTCCCTCTGACCCGCACTGGAACCCTCACTGTGACATAGCTGAATCCTATGGAGTAATAGACATATACGATGTAGTAATGATCTGTACAAGCTACGGAGAAGAATACTTCCCATAATTCAGCAGATTGGAATTCTTCCATAAGCTAGGTCTATGGTGAATTTATCAATGTTTGCTAACTCCGTGTTTACGACTTCCTCTATGCTTTTCTGAAGGCTTTCCAAGGAATTACCAGATTGTAGAACAACCTGCGCGGCAGCAATTGCTGGTTGGTCGATAGGCTTGCCGATTTGGCTGAGCAACCATATGTAAACCTCTTCTAACCCGGGCACCTGTTCATGTACGCTGTTGGCAATGCGATGCGTCAAGAGATTGTATATTTTTCCAACGTGGCTAACAGGATTTTTGCCTGCAGCGGCTTCGGAGCATGTTGGGCGGTTTAAGGGTATTACTCCATTAACGCGGTTTCCTCTTCCTACCTCGCCTGAGTCGGCGCTCTCCGCGCTTGTGCCAAGCACCGTCAAGTAGACGCCGCCAACGCCTCTGCCTTCAGCATCCAACGTGTTCAAGTTAACGTCAACTTCATCGAATGTCACGTTTGTTTTCACGAACATTTGAACATCTTCAAGAATCTCGCTTTTCTTTCTAAAGTAATCCCTCTCATCTTTCACATATTTATCAACAAAAGCTATTGAAATTGTCAAATCAAGCGCGTTGTTCTTTCTCAACCCCATAATCTTCACGTCTTCTCCAGCTTCTGGAAACTTCTTTTTAAACAACGGGGAGTTGATATACCGCTCTGTTTTCAGGACAATTCTTTCAAGTCGGGTCATGGGTGCGTATCCCACAGCGGCTGAAGTGTCATTTGCTCCGAGCACTTTGCCTTTTCGCTTGAAAATGTCGACGAGTTCAGGAGAGCCTGGTTTCAACTCAACTTGATATCGAACATGTTTTTCTGGATCAACGAAGCGTAGGTTGCTTTTTATCCATTCTTTTGCAGCTTGAAGAGCCAGTTCTTTGACTGGTATTGTAACGCCGTTCGCTTCGGTGGTGGCTCTGTCGCCTAGTATAAGAAGCATGGATTCCTTCACTTTTCCTCCGCCGAATTTAGGCTCTACGTCGCCTGCCACTAATAGAGACTTGTCCGCGTTATGGTGCAGGATAAAGCCTACTTTTTTCAAATATTCTCTGCATAGTCTGACAGAGACATTGTCCATAATGGCGTCACATATAGAATCTGGATGTCCAAGTCCCTTTCTTTCCACAATTTCAAATTTTTGCTGTTCTATAGGTACGTGTTTAGAGTGATCAACGAGTATGTTCCTCAACGAGAGTTCACCTTGGCAAGGCTTATAAAATGCTTGAGAATATATATCTTGCGATATCTGCTACGCATAAAAAATAACTGTCGGTTATCAAGTATGATCTTAACAGGTTCACAGTTTAAAAAACTCAGAATCGACGCAGGACTTACTCAACGACAACTAGCGCAGCTAATCGGAATTTCCCAGGCACACATCGCGAAAATAGAAAATGGAAAAGTAGACCCCAGGCTATCAACCGTCAACAAAATTCTTCAAGTGCTGACTGAAGGCGAAGGGAGGAAATGTGAAGATATAATGACCCGAAACCTGATTTTCGCCAAACCAAACGATAAGATTTTAAAAGTAAGCGAAGTCATGATGAAAAAAGCAATCTCCCAACTACCTATAATGCAAAATGGCAAAATTATTGGCACGGTAACCGAAGAGAGTATAATAAAAAATCTGCACATTAACATAGCTGATGAAACAGCGAAAAAAATAATGGACCCGCCGCTGCCGTGTCTTCCACAGGACACCAGTATAGGCATGATTCGCCCATTGCTGGAAGATTATCCAGGTGTCTTAGTTATGCATAAAGGCGATGTGGTGGGCATAATAACGCGGTCTGACCTGCTGAAAACGGTTTCTAAGACTGTGTAGCAACTTACCTTCTACAGTTTACTGTCAATTTTTGTTTTTGAACATGTACAAAATTGATAAATACTTGCATTTGTAACTGGGAGACATGGATGACTCTGTCGGAATGGAATGCGGCGTATTCAGCGCCATTGATTTCGAACGAAAACCCATCTTTCCACATGTTTACTGGGGTATGCGCGCCCAGAATCATAGGGGTCACCAGTCCCATGGTTTTTTGACTTTCGATGGAAAATTCAACGTCTACCGCGGTTTAGACCTTATTCCAAAAGTAAAGAAGAAAGAAATTCAAGCGTGGTTAGTTAGGTTGCCGGGTCATGTTGGTATCGGGAATGTGCGGTATACGACGTCTGGGCGGTTGGATGAGGAGGCGTTGATTCGAGGAACTCAACCTGTTACAGTGGAGACAGAGAAGTTAGAATTGGCTATCTCGTTCAATGGGAACATTGTCAATACTGTAGGGCTAAGAAAGGAACTCTGCCGGACTTTCCCCAACTTTTCTTACGAATGTGATGCTGAATTAATTTGCGGAAAACTTGCTGTCGAACTCATGAATGGGTATGATTTGCAGTCTGCGGTTAAAACTTGCATGGAGGAGGTCGAAGGGGCTTTTTCGGTGAGTGGGATAACTCAAGAAGGTGACTTGTTTGCCTTCAAAGATCCTTATGGGTTGCGTCCTCTTTGCACTGGTCGTAGCTCTAATGGGAATATTTGTGCTTTTTCTTCTGAGACTGTGGGTCTTGACATCAATGGCTTTAACCACGCCTTTGAAGTGGAGCCCGGTGAGTTTGTCACAGCTACCGGAGAAGGGTTTAAGCGTGAGCAACTTGTGGCTAAGAGAAGAAAGGCTCTTTGTGCATTTGAGTTTGCTTATTTTGCTCGTCCAGATTCAAAGCTTAATGGCAAATATGTATATGAGGTTAGAGAGGAATTTGGAAGAAATCTGGGAAGAGAATACTCAGACATAGTTAAAGACGCTGATTTAATCGTGTCCTTGCCTGAAACAAGCGATGATGCGGCTTTGGGTCTTCATGAAGAGACTGGATTGCGCTGGGAGAGATGTACAAGAAGACATCGCTATGTGACTGACCGAGCTTTCATTTTATTGTCGCAAGAGCGTTATTCAACCATAGATCGAAAAATCAATATTGTAGACCACAAGCTTGCTGGCAAGAACCTCATAGTTATCGATGATAGTATAGTGAGAGGCGACACAACAAGAGTCGTCATTGAAAAGATGCGGAAACTAGGCGTCAAAAAAGTACATTTGTTCATTACGTTTCCCCGCATCATAGGTCCTTGCTTCTATGGCATTGACATGGCAACATATGGTGAGTTGATAGGTTCTACACGGGAAACTGAGGAAATAGCGCAGGTAGTAGGAGCAGACTCGTTGAGCTACCAATCTGTAGACCGGTTTGTAAAAGCTACTGGCATGCGGAAAGATGAATTGTGCTTTGGCTGCGTTACGGGTAAGTATCCGACACCTCTTGCGCAGAGACTGGCAAACTGGATGCGGAGAAAATTTGATAGTGGACACAAAGAAACAGGGAGAATTTACGAGATAGATGTTGAAAATCTCGTCTAAAGATAAATAATCCTAGTCTACAAAAGAGTCGAGGGGTAGAATTTATGGAAAGGGTGGGCATTTTAGTCGTTTCCTATGGCGCTCGAGAAGCAGCCATGATAGATGCATTTCAACGTAGTTTAGAGTATAGAACAGAAATCTATGTTGTGGATAAGCAAAAAAACCCTTTCAACATAAAAAGAGCGGCAGAACATGTTGTTGTTCTAGATTTTGATGTAAACAAGATTTGCAGGTTTGCTGCAAGACGACAGAACAAAATTGACTTTGGAATAGTCGGACCAGAAAAGCCGATAATAAACGGTCTAAGAGATGTCGTGGAAAAGGAAACAGGTATACCTATGATATGCCCAACAAAACGATACGCCATCGAAGCAAGCAAGGTGGCGCAAAGATGTCTTTTTGAAGAGGCTGCGCCAGCAGTTAACCCTAGATTTAGGATTTTCAATCCGGAAGAATACAAAACTGAAATTGATGTAAAAAAAGCTGTTTATGCATGGTTGGATGAGTTGGGCAACCAAGCAGTGGTGAAGCCAGATGTTCCAGCAGCAGGGAAAGGAGTAGGTGTTTGGGAGGATCACTTTAACACGCGCGAGCAACTGTTCAACCACTTCCTAGCTAATTATCAACATGGGCAAGTAATAGTTGAAGAGAAGATTGAAGGTGAAGAATCGAGTTTTCAAGCTTTCTGCGACGGGAAAAACCTTGTAACCTTGCCTGAAACCCGTGACTACAAGAGAGCCTTTGACGGAGACAAAGGTCCAAACACGGGTGGAATGGGCTCTTACAAAGACGAAGGCAATCTTTTACCTTTCATGTCAACTGAAGATCGAGAGAAACAAATTGAAATCGTAAACAGAATCTTCAACCTAATGAAGAAGCGGGGAAGCGGTGATGAATTGAGAGGTGTCCCCTTTTATGTTGCCTTCAGTCACACCGCAAATGGACTGAAAATACTGGAAAATAACAGTAGACCAGGCGATCCTGAAATAATAAACATACTACCACTTCTAAAGGACGACTTCGTCGATATTTGCTTCAAAATGGTAGAAGGCAACTTAACGAAGGTGGAGATTGAGAGAAAAGCTTCCGTAGTAACCTATAAGGCACCGCCCTCTTATGGCGGATACATGAACGTGTTCCCGAACAAAGTGAATCACGAAGAAATTAGTAAGCCTGTGAGATTGAAAGAAGCCTACGAGTTGGGAGATAATGTTCGGGTTTATCCCGCTTCTATGGAACTCAGAGACAGCGAAGTTTACGTTCTCGCTTCAAGAGCTGTCGCCGTTGTCGGCATCGCTGATACGATCAAAGATGCTCGCGAACTCTCTTTGAAAGGTATAAGCGCCATTGAAGGCGGTGCCCTTTGGAATAGAAACGACATAGCCTCTAGCGAACACGTTCAAAAAAGCGTAGAGCACATGGAGAGATTGAGGCGTAAGGGCAGGTGAAGAAAGCAAAAAGAGTTTTCATAACAGACTGTGAAGGCCCTATTTCAAAAAACGACAACGCTTTCGAGTTATCCTGCCATTTTATTCCAGAAGGCGACAAATTTTTCACTCAAATCAGCACATATGACGATGTTTTGGCAGACGTTGTCAAACGCGTCGGATACAAGGCGGGCGATACTTTGAAACTCATTGTTCCTTTTCTTAAGGCATCCGAGGTTACGAATAGAAGGATTATGGAGTTTTCCGCTCAAAACATTTTGTTGATGCCAGGTGCAAAGGATATACTGCAATTTGTGAAGAGTAGGATGCCAAGTTTTATTGTAAGCACCAGTTACGAGCATTACATCCAAGTTTTGTGCCGTGCATTAGATTTTCCTTATAAAAACACATATTGTACAACGCTAGACATTGACGCTTATCAAATGGGTAGAGAAGAAAAGGAGAAACTTGACCAGTTTAGACGAGAGATATGCTCGATGCCTTTAATTGAAATCCCTAACAAGGCAACGTTACTGCAAGATTTTTCAGAGAGAGACCAACACACGATGAAGCGGCTGGACAAGATTTTCTGTAGGGAGATCATGCAGATGGAGTCAGGTACTATGCTGAAGGAGATTAATCCAGTAGGGGGGGTAGAAAAGGCGAAGGCAGTTAGAAGCATCGTTGATGAAGCCGGAAGCAATCTGAATAGTGTGATGTATGTTGGCGACAGCATTACAGATGTTGACTGTTTCCGACTAGTTAGAGAAAACGGCGGTGCGACAGTTTCCTTCAATGGCAACGCTTACGCTGTTCGCGAAGCCGAAATCGCAGTTCTTTCAACAAACGCCCTCGTAGTCGCGGCTATTGCTGATGTTTTTGAAAGACTTGGCAAGGAGGTCGTTTACGATTTAGTAGATAATTGGGGATACAAGGCACTAGAAAAATATGGCAGCGACCCGTTATTGCAGGAGAAACTTCAGAACTTGTTCCCAAAAATGTTGCCTAAAGTGAGCAAAATTACTGCACGTAACATGGAGGAACTTGCCGCTGAAAGTAGCGTTTTCAGGAAACTTGTGAGAGGAGAGAATGTGGGACGGTTGGGCTGAGATGCGGCTAAGTTTTATTTATCTTCCTTTCAGAGGTATGTACCATGAAAACAGAGGTTGAAAACACGTATGCAGAGGCTTTCGAAGGACTCTATTGCAGAGTTATTGTCACAGCTGACGATGAAGAGGTTTTGCATAGTGCTGCTGAAGATGCAACTGCGACGCCTTCAATAGTTGTGGGCAGAGTTGAGGGTGGAATCGAAAAATGGTTGATCCCAAAAGAAACGCCAGATGGTCGCATGGGGGCAATCATGCAGTTTTGGGGTGGCATAGACAACAGAAAGCCTGTGCAAAGTTCATTAGAAAAGTTTGAAACTGAACTGTCCTACCGAATCAGACAAGACATCCTCGTAAAACCTTTCACAGCCCTTTTCGACGCCTTACCAAATGCCATAGGAAAATTCGATATGATGGAAAGAGTTGGTCATTGTGGAGATGGGTTTGAATGGGAAGAAAAACGTTATGACCGCCGCGTTATTGTTGTTCCTTTAATGGTGCCAAACTTTGTCATAGAAAGACATCTGGGCTATACGAAGGGAGTTATGGGTGCTAATTTCTGGTACCTGTGTGAAACCAAAGAGACGGTTATGACTGCGGGAAGAAAAGCTCTTGAAGCAATTGACGAAGTTGAAGGAGTTATAGCTCCCTTCGGTATATGTTCTGCCGGGTCAAAACTTGAAACCAAATTTCCGTCGATAGGTCCCACGACTAATCATCCTTATTGCCCATCGCTAAGAAACAAACTTGGGGCAGCATCTAAAGTTCCTGAAGGTGTCCATTTCATTCCAGAAATTGTAATTAACGGTGTTTCTCTAAGTGCTGTGAAGGCAGCTATGAAAACTGGAATCGAAGCTGCACGTAGTATAGAAGGGGTCCGCATTATTTCCGCAGGCAACTATGGAGGCAAACTGGGCAATTACAAGATTTATCTCCGAGAGTTGTTTTTATGACTAAATTTGACGTTGTCGGTTTTGGCGCTTTAAACATTGATAGACTCTTTAAGGTAAATAAGATAGCTGGAAGAGATGAGGAGAGTTTTGTTGTCGAATCCAAAGAATCTTGCGGTGGCTCAGCTGCCAATACCATTGTAGGTTTGGCGCGTTTGGGGTTAAAAACTGGATACATCGGCAAAGTTTCAGATGATCGTGAAGGGCAACTCTTGCTTGACGACTTTAAGAAAGAGAACGTTGATACAAAGTGCATTGTTATTGCAAAGAGTGGACGAAGCGGTGTTGTTATGGGTTTTGTTGACGAACATGGAGAACGATCGCTTTATGTGGCTCCTGGGGTCAATGACACCGTAGAGTTGAGAGAAATTAACAAAGATTATGCGAGAAAGGCTGGATTTCTACATTTGACTTCTTTTGTGGGTGAAAAATCATTTGAAAGCCAGAAAGAAGTTGTTGAACAGCTTCCAGAACATGTCAGAGTGAGTTTTGATCCAGGTATGTTTTATGCTCAGAGGGGTTTGTCTTCGTTAAGACCTATTTTGAGACGAGCTTTCGTCGTGCTTCCTAACGAAGTTGAGATGAAGCTGCTTACAGGCGAAGAATATGAAGATGGTGCTGAAATGTTGATAGCTGAAGGAGTTAAAGTTGTGGCAGTTAAACTAGGAAGGAAAGGGTGCTTTGTAACTGATGGCGAAGAAAGTCATGCAGTGGAGCCCTTTAAGGTAAGAGTTGTCGATACTACAGGTGCAGGTGACGCGTGGAATGCAGGTTTTCTTTATGGCTTACATGGAGAAAATAGTTTGCTGGAGTGTGGGCGGCTTGGGAATTTTGTGGCGTCTAGGTGCATAATGAAGATGGGTGCAAGAACTGGGCTTCCTCAACTCGCTGACTTGCATTTTTGAAAAGTCTAAAATAGATAAGAATTGCCTAATTGTAACTTGTTGGACTCAATATGAGGATACTTGTTTTAGGTTGTGGAAATATCGGTTCTGTCATAGCGACCGATCTTGCTGAAAGTATGCCTTCAACTGAGATTGTCATTGCTGATAAACGCCGAAGTAGGGCTGAGAAGGTAGCTGCTCTTATCCAAGAAAGGAATGTTGCTGGAATTCAATTGGATGCTTGTAATTACCGTGAACTGGTCGACAACATGAAAATGTTCGACGTAGTAGTGGGGGCTTTACCAGGGGACATTGGTTATCAATCTGTCAAAGCTGCTATTGATGCAAACGTAGACTTAGTAGATGTTTCGTATATGCCAGAGAATCCTCTTACGCTAAATAAAGATGCAACAAAAGCCGGTGTGACGATTATACCTGACTGTGGAGTGGCACCGGGGATAAGCAATGTGTTTATAGGCCATGCTATCAGCAAGCTCGATAATGTTGAAAGTGTTCATGTAATGGTTGGTGGTCTTCCAGAGGAATCAGTTCCCCCTCTGGGCTATACGCTAACGTGGTCCACAGAAGGCCTTATCGACGAGTACACTAGAAAGGCGAAAATAGTTGAGAATGGTGAAGTGAAGGAAGTAGAGGCATTAACTGGACTGGAAGAGGTTGAATTTCCAGGCGCTGGCAAACTTGAGGCGTTTTATACCGATGGACTTAGGACACTGCTTCATACGACTAAAGATGTTAAGACAATGTGGGAGAAAACTCTCAGGTATCCAGGGCATGTTGAGAAGATAAGATTGCTGAAGGCTTTGGGCTTTTTTGATGAACGTCCTATAGAAATCGAGAATGTTTGTCTGTCACCGCGAAAAATTACTGTTAAGCTCTTTGAGGCGAAGCTTCGGAGACCTGAGATTAAAGATATTCTGGCTATGAAAGTGGAAATAAGCGGAATGAAAGAGGGATTGAAAAAACACTACATTTACCATCTTCTAGATCGTTACGATGAAAAACGTGGAGTGACGGCTATGGCAAGAACAACGGCGTACCCTGCCTCCATCTTAACTCAATTGACAGCTCAAGAAATCATAGAAGAAAGGGGTGTTGTCCCCTTAGAAAAGTTATGTGTTAAAGAAGAAAATTTCAATAAAATCCTAGCTGAACTGGAGAAACGGCATATTAAAATTGTGGAGAACCCAGGCCAGGTGTCTGGCTAAAACTTTTTTGTTAAATATTCAGCAACTGATTCAAAGATTATTTTTCCATCACCAAAAGATAGCACAGTCTCGTTTCTTGTCCAGTCGGGCAATTGCCACCCAAAATATGCGCGTTCAGGATGAGGCATCAAACCGAAAATTGTTCCTGAAGAATCGCAGATACCTGCAATGTCGTGGAAAGATCCGTTTGGATTTGACGGATATTCCCCATCAGCGTATTCACCGTTACAGTGGCAGTATCTAAATACCAGTTGATCATTGCCCAGCAACTTCTCCAAATATTCTTTCTCGTTTTCTTTTGCAAACATGAAACGACCTTCTGAATGTGCTACAGGAATTCTAACAACAGAACCGGAGGGAAGCCCCCTTGTGAAGACACAGTGACCTCTACTTTCATTCTTAAGATAGGTCCATCGGCAATTGTAGCCTGAGGGTATGTTGGTTCCCAGAGCCGCTTCTGGAAATGGGCTAACGCCGTCAAATTGGGGCAGCAGGCCTGCTTCAACTAGAACTTGAAAGCCATTACATATTCCGAGAATCGGCCGTTCCTCATCCACAAATTTGTTAATATTTTCCCCCAGCTTTGCCATAAGCCGTTTCGCCCAAATAGCGCCAGCGCGAACATAATCGCCATGGGAAAAACCACCTGGAATAACAAGAACATTATAGTCAAGCAGGTTCTGTTGTTTGGCAAGCTGATTGAAATGGACAACTTCCGCTTTCATCCCAGAATCTTTGAAGGCTCGTTTAGTTTCGGCATCACAATTTGTTCCACCGACACGTAAAACACAGACACGAATTTCTTTACGCTTCACGTCTCTGCCTCCAAACCATGTTTCCAAACGTTTAAAAGTTCATTTAAATCGGCATCTAATACCCTTTCATCTCTCAGACCATAGACACATAGGCGGCGTTCATCTGTTACTTCACCTACGACAGCGCGAGGAATACCCCTCGTTATAGATTCAAATTGGCCTGCTTGCCCTTTCAGCACCTCTACTAGAAATCTACTGTTCGACTCGGAAAAAAGCACAAAATCATTTCTACCAGCATCTTCGGTTACTGGGACATTCTTTAACCAAATGTCCACACCACAGCCACCGCTAAAAGCCATTTCAGCAGCAGCAACTGCAAGCCCACCCTCTGAAATGTCATGACAAGCTCTAACACAACCACCATCAATCGCCTCAACCATTACTTCCATTACGCGTTTCGCCTGAGGAACTCTAACTTTCGGAACCGACCTGCCCATAAAACCTTTCAGTCCATAATATTCTGAACCGCCCAACTCTGCAAAAGTTTGACCAACCACATAAAGGAAATTGCCAGGACACTTCAAGTCAAGTGAAACAGTTTTTCTAATATCAGGTATGATGCCTACGGCGGTGATCAGAAGCGTAGGTGTCACAGGACCTAAAGGTGATTCGTTATAGAGACTGTCTTTTCCAGAGATAAAAGGGGTTCCGAATCCCTTTGCAAATTCGTAGCAGGCTTCACATGCCCGGACAAGGCTTCCCAACCTATCTGGTTTTTCTGGACTCCCCCAGACAAAGTTGTCCAGCAAAGCAACTCGTCGCCCACCTACAGCAATGTTGTTTCTGATGGCTTCGTCAATAGCTGAGGCTGCCATCCAGTAGGGGTCTATTCTGCCATAGCAGGGGTTCATGCCGCATGAAATGGCGATTCCTTTCCAGCTGTCTTCCAGTGGCTTGATGACTGCTGCGTCGTTGGGTCCGCCAAATTCTCCGTGTAAAGGTTTTAGGACGGTGTTTCCTTTTACCTCGTGATCGTAAGTGCGTACTACTTTTTCTCTGCTGGTGATGTTTGATGAAGCTAATAGTTTTATAATGTATGGGTTTAGGTTACTTGGCTCTGGGAAAGTGGGTTCTTTGAATGTTACTTCATTCCATTCTGCAGTTCTTTCAGTTTTTGGTGGAGCAAACAAGAAGTCTATGTTTAGATTTGCAACTTCATGACCTTCATAGTAAATCCTCAAAGCGTTGTCATCGGTAAACTCGCCGATAGGAGTGGCTTTGACGTCTTCTTCCCTGAATATTTCTATAACTTGTTCCAAGTTCTTTTTTGGAACGAGAAGCAGCATTCTTTCTTGAGATTCAGAAACATAAATCTCCCAAGGAGCCAACCCTTCATATTTCAAAGGAACTTTTTCCAACTCAACACGAGCACCACAGCCAAATCTACGCGCCATCTCCCCCACTGCACTTGACAAACCCCCTCCACCTAGGTCAGTTATGCCTGAGCCAAGTCTTCTGTCACGAACTTCGATTATGGCTCGTTTCAGTTTTTCTTCTTCAATCGGATTGGCTATTTGAACTGCTGGACGAGAAACCTCCTCCGACTCTTCGGTGAGTTCAGCCGAGGCGAAAGTCACGCCATGAATCCCGTCTCGACCAGTTTTACCCCCTACAAGGAGGATTATGTCGCCTGGTTTTGCGTTTTTAACGAATTTGTCCTTTGGAAGCAATCCTATGCATCCGCAGTAGACCACAACGTTGCCTACGTAGCTTTCGTCAAAAAATATTGCCCCGTTTACGGTGGGTATTCCCATGTTGTTGCCGTAGCATCCTATGCCTGCCACTACTCCTCTAAAGAGATATTTTGGATGTTTGACGCCTTGCGGAAGCTTATCGTAGTCGTAGTCTAGAGGACCGAATCCCAGAACGTCGGTGCAGGCAATGGGGTCAGCCCACACGCCTAATATATCCCTAATAACACCTCCAGTGCCTGTTGCGGCGCCACCGAAGGGTTCTATGGCGGAAGGGTGGTTGTGGGTTTCCACTTTCGCAGCGATTGCATAGTTTTCGTCAAATTCTATGATGCCTGCGTTGTCTTCGAATACGGAAATGCACCATGGCTGGTTCAGTTCGCTTGTTGCTTTAGCTATGTAGGTTTTAAACAAGTTTTGGATTTTGCCTTTGTCGGTGATTATGTTTCCTTTGAAGGTTTTGTGGAAGCAGTGTTCTGACCATGTTTGTCCGATTGTTTGGAGTTCTATGTCTGTTGGATTTCTGCCTTTCTCGGAGAAGTATTTTTTTACTGCCTTCATTTCTTCTAGGTTTAAGCCTATGCTGAGTTCTTTGCTGATTCTTAGCAGTTGTTTATCGTTTGCGTCTAGGATTTTTATTTCGTGGATTTCGAAATGTGTTTTGTGACGAGTGAAGAGGGTCATTTAGCTTCTTCAACCTGAAAAGTGTAGTTATCTTTAGTGGGATTGGCCAACAGTTTTTTGCACATGCTTTCTACTTTGGTTTCTGCGTCGCTTCTGGAGTTCGCTTCTAGGGTTATTGTGTACATTTTGCTTACTCCGACGATTCTAACAAGGTAAGCGAGTTCTCTTAGAGAGCGTGTAGTTGTTTCTCCCTCTGGGTCAGAGTGCCCTGATTTAAGGCTTACTTCCACTCGAGCTTTGTACAGCATGAAATATACTTAAACAGTTAAAAATTTAAATCTTGTGTAAGCTAGATTTATATAAAAGTATAAAATGCTATTTGAGCACCAACTTTTTCCCTTTGTAAAGCGCTATGATTTTTTCCGTGGAGGTCGCCTTTCCAATGGGTTCTGCTTCAACTTTGTTTTTGTCCAGAACATCTAACACGTCATCCTGCTTTTGTCTGTCTACAACTATGGCGAACCCCCATCCCATGTTAAATGTTTTCAGCATTTCTTCATCGCTAGTGCCGCCCGATGTTTCTGCTGTTTCTTGTAGTAACTTAAAGATGGGTTGTGGCTTGAAATTGTTGAATTCGAATCCTATTCCCTTGGAGAACTTCATGAGCCTGTTAAATTTCAGGTAGGCATCGCCAGTTATGTGGACGGCGCCTTTAATTTTATGTTGCCTTACAACTTCCTGTAGCGGTTTTACGTAGATTTTCGTGGGCTCTAAAGCCTCATAAATGAGCTCTTTCTCTAAGCCTTCTGGAACATCATAAGGGTCGAATTTGCCGCCCCACTTCTTGAACAAGACTTTCCTTGCCAAGGTGATGCCGTTGCTGTGAATGCCAGAGCTTCTGATACCTATAACAACGTCTTCTGGTTCGATGTCAGTGCCAAGAACTATGTTGTCCTTGTCCACCTCACCGATGCACGCAACTATCATGTCGAAGCCTTTGCCTTCTTTAAGTCCCTTTATAATTTCAGCAACATCACCAATTTCGCCCCCTGCCACGATACATTGGGACTCGACGGCGCCTTCCACTATGCCCTTCATCCACTCCTCCACCAGAAACGGATCAGATATCTGAGCGTGAATGTTGTCAGCAATGGCTAGCGGCTTAGCGCCAGATCTAATCACATCGTTTACAACCATCGCCACGCCATCAATGCCTATCGTATCGTATTTACCAGCTAATTGCGCCAAGAGGACTTTAGTGCCAACTCCTTCTATGGCGAGGTCGAGGTATCTATCGCTTACTGGAAAAACATTGCCATAAGGAAGTTGCAAAACTTCCCCGTAAACACTAAACTTGTAGGTGCGCCTTAGCATTTTCAAAGCCGTCTTTGACTTTGCCCTCAGTTCTCTGTCAACACCAGATTCAGCATAAGTTAACTTCTTTGCCATGCGGTCCACCCATCACAAGAGCAACAGCTATCTCGTTTGGTTATTCTAAGCCTTACGTTAAAAACTTTAAACTAGTCATTTCCTATTTGATGTATGAAGGGTATGTTATTTGAAAATCTTGGCGGCTACAGATTTTCATGGCGATGTTGGGGCATTTCAAAAAGTTTCTTTGAATGCAAGGCGGAACCATGTGAATATGATTGTTGTGTGTGGGGATGTGACGCATTTTGGTTCTGTGCAACAAGCCAAAGAACTACTTTCCTCTTTACTTGCCATCCAGTCTTCAGTGTTGTTTGTGCCAGGAAACTGTGATCCCCCTGCATTGGCAGAAGAAAAAATAGAGACGATAGAGTCTATCCACGGAAAATGCAGGCAAATTGGCAACATCAATTTCTTTGGTGTCGGAGGTTCTTCGCCAAGTCCTTTTGATACACCCTTTGAACTTACAGAAACAGAGATTGCTAATATTCTGGAACGAGGCTATAATGCTTGCCAAGTCAAGCGCAGAACCATTCTGATTTCACATTCTCCACCTAAGGACACAAAGGTAGATGTAACATCTGCAGGCGAACATGCAGGAAGCTTCAGCGTAAGAGAATTTATAGAAAAAACAAAACCTGATCTAGTGTTATGCGGTCATATCCATGAAGCAACTGGAATAGACAGAATAAATGATACCATCATAGTTAACCCAGGACCTGCAAGACATGGAAAATGCGCATTGATTGACTTAAACGAAAGCATAAATGTCAGACTAGAATCCCTATAACAGCCCAAAACCCTCCTCTATTATTAAATTTCCAACATCACGAAACAAAAAGCGTAAAGTATTTTGGGTTCTCAAGACTGCAAATTGAAAAGGAGCACAAATTAGTGCGTGCAGAAATCAAAGCCCTCGGCATCGTTCAAGGAGTAGGATTTCGTCCTTTCATCTTCCGGATAGCCACTGCAAACAACCTTAAAGGCTACGTTAGGAACCGAGGTGATGCAGGTGTAGAAATTGTTGTAGAGGGCATGGAACTCGACATAAATCATTTTCTGAATGACTTGGAAAAGAAGAGACCGCCCCTCGCCTGCGTTTACAAAACACTTGTACGTTATAAGAAAGGCACAGGAAGCTTCAATGAGTTCACCATCCTGAAAAGCTCTGAGGCAAAGGAACTAGCAGGCTCAGTAATTCCACCAGACATCGCTATATGCAACGAATGTCTAAAAGAACTTCGTAACCCTTCAGATCCGAGACACGATTACTTCTTTATCACATGTACCAACTGCGGTCCACGCTACACAACAATCCGCAAACTGCCCTACGACAGGCAAAACACCACAATGCAAGATTTTGAAATGTGCGAGTTCTGCAAAACAGAGTACACAAACCCCGCTAACAGAAGATTCCACGCCCAAACGGTGGCTTGCCCCAAATGTGGACCACAAGCATATCTGACGACAAACAAGGGCGAACTTGTACCCCTTAAAGATCCAATACGCGAAGCGGGGCATCTGCTAGAGGCAGGACATGTGCTCGCAATCAAAGGCTACGGTGGCTTTCACGTAGCAACCGCGACAACCAAAGATGACCCCATACGCAGACTTCGAGAGGTTAAGCAAAGAGCCCAAAAGCCCTTCGCCATCATGGCACGAAACCTACAAACAGTTCGCACCTTTGCAAACGTTAGCCAAAAAGAAGCAAAAACACTATCTTCACATGCAAGGCCAATAGTGCTCCTAGACAAAGCAGAAAACTACTATCTTTCAGAGCTAATCGCGCCAAGCCTACATAACGTCGGTGTAATGCTGCCATACACCGGATTGCATGTAATGCTGTTTGATCAAGTAAAAGAACCGGCATTTGTTATGACCAGTGCAAATCCTCCAAGCCAACCAATAGTCGCAGATAACATCGAAGCTTTGAAGACGCTGGGCTCTGCAGTTGACTATTTCTTGTTTCACAACAGAGCGATTGCCCAAAGATGCGACGACTCGGTCATCCGTTTACACAACAGGAAAATGAGTTTCATCCGGAGATCGCGAGGATACGCCCCCGCGCCTGTTAATCTCAAACATTCATTCAGCAAGTGTGTGTTAGGCGTAGGTGCAGAAGAAAATGTAACCTCTTGTATTCTGTGGCATGATAAGGCTTTCATATCCCAATATATAGGTGACGTAGAAAACCTTGAAACTTTGACCTTCTTAAAAAGAACAATTCGCCACCTAACGTCACTGACAAATGCGAAAATCGACGCAGTTGCCTGTGATTTACATCCGAAATTTGCCACGACAAGATTGGCTCAAGAGATTGCAGACGAAGTAGATTGCTCAGTTACACCTGTTCAACATCATCATGCGCACATGCTTTCCTTGATGGGAGAACACGGTTTGGACGAGATTGTCGGAATCGTCTGCGATGGCTATGGCTATGGAGAGAACGGAAAACCTTGGGGAGGCGAAGTTCTCCACTGTAGCCAAGACCGTTTTAACCGAGTTGGCCATCTCCAGGAACAACTCCTAGTTGGAGGCGATTTAGTAGCCCGCTATCCTCTTCGAATGGCAGCGGGAATACTAAACGACGTAGTAAACATTGAAAACTGGCTTCTAAGAAGAAGCAAATATCTCCCTCACGGAAAAGAAGAAGCGCAAACAATAATCAGCCAACTTAACAGCAAACACCCCCCCTTAACCACCACAAGCTGCGGACGAGTTTTAGACGCTGTCTCAGCAATCTTAGACATCTGCCATGAAAGGACATATCAGGGGGAACCAGCGATGAAGCTGGAAGCAGCAGCAACACATGGTCAGGACATGCTAAAACTGGAACCAGAGATTGAAAATGAGGTTCTTGACACGACTCGCATTGTACGGGCTGTTTTCGAGGCAAAAGACGATTTTTCAACTGCAGATTTGGCATACTCAACCCAGTCCTACATGGCAAAAGGCATGGCTCAACTTGCAGTTGGAGCAGCACAGAAAATTGGAATAAAGGCAATAGGATTCTCCGGCGGCGTAGCTTACAACAAACACATAACATCTGCCATAAAGAAGCTTGTGGAAAAAAAAGGTGTCAAATTTTATATGCACAACTCGCTCCCAGCTGGCGATGGTGGAATTTCCTTCGGGCAAGCTCTTGCAGCCGTAATTTGCGCTAGCGGCTGATTTGAGCCAACACACACATCCATTAGAACATAAGGAAAACTGGCACACAACAGAAACTGCACGCCCTTTTTTTCACATATTTGTGTATGTAATAAGAAAGAGTCAATTTGAGGATTGTATTCTTCTCCATATTTTCCTGTCATCATCTACTTTTCAGTGCGTTGTGGTTGCTTAATGAATAGTGCAGTTAGAATAAAAGCTAGCATAATGACAACCGATGCCATGACGAAGGACAATTCAGGATTAACTCGCTCGTAAACGAATCCTCCTAGAAGACTTGCTGGAACGCTGAATGCTGACCAAGCAACGCCGAAAGCAGCGAACGCTCTTCCTCTTCTTTCTTCTGGAATCAGGTCTGCTTCCAAAGATGAGTATGTTGGTTCATAAAAAGACCATATGAAGGAACTTGCGGTCCAGAGAGTTAGAACTTGTATGAACATCCCGCAGCGGATAAAGAGAAGGTAGGTAAATATGTCTAAGGCTGTTGTTGCTAACAGAATTTTTCTTCGACTGAATTTGTCTAACAGTTTGCCAACTATAAGTATCTTCGACGCGATGCTGATTGCACTGCCTACGCCTATGACGATGCCCCATTGTGTAGATGTGACGCTGATTATTTCTTCGGCGTAGACTATCCAGTAGGGTTCGACTAGGCCGTATTCGAATGCCCATAAAATGTATATGGCTGTTAGGGCGAGGGCTGAGTGGGGCATCCATGACCATGTTTGTAAGTGTCCTTTGAAGGCGTCTTTTATGAGTTTGCTTAATCCTTTAAGGCTATGTTGCTCATCAGTTTGTCTGTTCTGAGGAGAAATGGTTTCTGTGAGCATGGATAGTCGTATTATTCCTGCAGTTATGCCTATTATTGCCAGGCCAACGTAAGCCCATCTCATTGGGGCTAGAATGCCGTGGATGTCGATTAGGTAGCCGCCGATGGAGGGCATTATGGCCCATGGTAGGAAGCTTAGGCAGCTGTAGAATGCGAAGGCTGTTCCTCTTTTTTGTTCGTTTATGGAGTCTGCTAGTATGGCCCAGAATGCGGGTTCGAATATCCAGCACATGTTTGTTAGTATTATGGCTAGGATTAGGAATTGCCAGTTGGGTGCGATTGCTACGAGGAATTGGCTTAACCCAAGGATTATGGTCATTAAGCCGATTAGTTTCTTTCTGCCGTACAGGTCTGCTATGTGGCCGCCTATGATCGAGAATATGACATAAGTAGTGCTTCCTAGGGCTGCGATTATGCCTATTGTTATTTCTGTTCCGCCTAGTCCGAAGACGTATAGGGAGAAGTAGGTGTTACAGATGCTTGTGGGTATTCCCCATAGTGTGGATGTGAGGGTTAGCACTAAGTAGTTGCGTGTCATGAAGCCGAAGCGTGGCTTGTCCTCTTTTTGGTTCAATTTTTTCACCCTCACAGGTTAGCTTATGTTCTGCTCTCAGATACATGTGAATCCTCTTCCACGATAGCAGTTCACCCTTAAAAAACTAACGCCTTGACGTACAAAGCCACATGAAAAACCGCAAGTAGAATCGCAGGCTTGTCTGCTACGTTGCTGGTAGAACGCGAACCAGCGACCAGTGGAGATATCTCCCGCAAACCCCCTTTTTTTGCTCGCGCACATTTTCAACATGCTTAAAAGTCCATCAACACTATTATTCTAACCAATATTTCTGTGACACCGACCCTCCATTGATACCAACCAGACACCGACCATATTTATGCACAATTTGTGACATAAGAGAAATATTATGAGCGACAACGCGTGCATTTGTGTTGTCATCTACGTAAACCGAAACTGATTTATGGGTGATGAAGATTCTCGACAGAGGATAAGAAATGTGTTTGGCAATTCCCGCAAAAGTTGTGAAGGTTCATGGTGATGTAGCTGAGGTGGACTTCGGTGGAGGTGTCCTTAGAGAAGTAAACGTTGTTCTGGTAGAGGCGAAGGTTGATGAGTACGTTTTGGTTCACGCAGGTTATGCTATCCAAGTAATTGACAGAAAAGAGGCTGAGGAGACTCTTAGATTGTGGAATGAAATTTTGAAAATGGAAGAGCCAAATGACTAAGCCATAGGAACTTTTGCATATGCAGGAAATTTTTGGGCACCACTTAATAAGAGGCGTTAAAACGCGGACTGTGATTTGGTTTGAACGAGTTAGCGGGATTCCGTAATCCAGAATTAGCAAGGCTGGTTACAAAGCACATTCTTGAGCTTACGCCAGACTACTTGGTGAAGTTTTGCCACGTTTGCGGGACTCATGAGTGGACGGTGACTCATTTTGGGCTGCGCAGTTTCTTGCCGAAAAATGTGGAGGTGATTGCGGGGCCTGGATGTCCTGTCTGTGTTTTACCTGCGGCAGAAATTGATGAGGCAGTTAAGTTGGCGTTGAAGGGGGTTACGGTTGCAACTTTTGGGGATGTTCTGCGGGTTCCCGGTTCGGACTTGTCTTTGGTTGAGGCGAGGGCTAAGGGAGGTGACGTGCGTGTTGTTTACGGTGTCGGTGATGCTGTGAAGATGGCAAAGGAAGAACCGGGTAGAGATTTTGCTTTTTTTGCAATTGGTTTTGAGACAACTGTGCCTACGACGGCGAATGAAGTGTTAAAGGGGCCGCCTGAGAATCTTAGTTTTCTTGTTTCGCATCGTTTGATCCCGCCGGCTATGGAGCTGTTGTTGGGGATTGGAGATTTGCATATTGACGGATTTATTGCACCGGGTCATGTTTCAACTATTATTGGTTTGAAGCCCTACGAGGTGTTTACGAGTGCTTATCATATGCCTGTTGTGGTCGCTGGTTTTGAGCCTTTAGATGTACTGTTTGCAGTTGACTTATTATTGCGACAATTGAGGGACGGGGTGGCTAGGTTGGAGAACGAGTATGGGCGGGCTGTGAAACGGGAGGGAAATGTAAAGGCGTTAAAGCTTGTTAGTCGTGTTTTCGATGTCGTTAAAGGTGGTTGGAGAGGTCTAGGAATGTTGCCTTCATCAGCGTTTGCCTTGAAAGACGAGTTTAAAGAGTGGGATGCTCGAAAGAAGCACGGTGTAAAAGTAAAAGCTGGCAGAGATCTTTTACCTGGATGCCAATGCCATTTAGTAATGATCGGAAAAATTAAGCCCAGCGAATGCCCATTGTTCATGGATGCTTGCAGGCCCGAGTCGCCGAAGGGAGCTTGCATGGTTTCAATGGAAGGTACTTGTCGTATTTGGGCGAAGCATGGTGTAAAGCAGTAGAAGTTGTGCGTAGCATCTTGGCTAGGCTGTTCTATTAGATTCAAATTTTTATAGATTACCCACTTGGTAGCCTCGAAAAAGACCGATTTGACGTATTAACCGCATAGAAGAGGCTTTCAACAGGCTACTTTTCTTGTGTAACATGGTAAAACAAGCTTCTTTTGGCCGTGAAGCGCAACCACGTAACAAGCATGATGTATCATAAAAAAACGTCTAAAGAAAAAATGAAAATGGAATATGAGGTTTTTACTCATATTCCACTTGGATGTCAAAGTCATACGTTCCGGTTGCCGATGTTGTAGCAGCTACTTCGAATGTCATTAGGTAGTACCCACTTGCACCTAATGGGTCATTTCCAGTATATGTTTCGTACGAATCAGAGGTTTCTACATCTAGTGTGTCGACAAACACCCATGAACTTGTTGAGTTTTCGTAGATGTGAATCTTGCATTCATCAAAATCGGCTGCGGTTATTGTTGTGGTTACGCTGATGGTCATGTTATGTGCTGCAGTGTCTTCGTTTTTTAGATAGAGACAGTCGGTGAAGTTTTGTGGAGTTCCAGGTTCTACACCTAAGTCCATAGTGACTGTACTGCCTGATATTGTTGTACCAGGGGGAGCATCGTCACCCTCTATCCATATGAGCTTTGCAGCGCCTACTGTGACACTTCCGTCTATGTACATGTATCTGTAAGTGGCTGCGCTTACTGTGGCTATGAGTATCGATGATATTAGTAGTATTATGAGTTTTGCTGATTTCTTGTAGTTTATGTTCATTTTGTTATTTCACCTCCTTTCGCTTTTTGTTTTTCCCACCAGAATCGCAGGAGTACGTAGAGGCTTGCCCCTAAAACTCCGACGCACGCAATCCCCAAAATTATGTAGATGTATATGGCGCCTGCTATGAAGAAGACTTCGCCCATTGTTGGCTTAATAGACAAGAAGGCTGTTGCACCTATCAAAAGGGCTATCGTGGGAGTCGCAATTTGCCACCATTTTGGTTTTACGAGGACGTAGATGCTTGCGCTGACCACTAGCGTGTCGAAGGCGAAGACGCTGATGAACATGAGACCTAAGGAGATTTGTGGAAGTGGGATGATTGCGTGCGGGGCTTCGGTGGCGTAGTTGTATAGGAACATTGTTGATATGATGAAAGTGGGGGCTGTGGCGATGATTGAGAAAAGCTTTGCGATGGTTTTCGCTTTTTTGTAGAAGAATAAATAGGCGTTAAGGGAGGCGATATTGGCTACTGCAATGATTAGGTAGATGAAGCTGTACCAGAAACGCATATAATCTGCAAAGGAACCCATGAATTCTTGGGTGACGAGGAGTTGGCCGAAACCTGCTAGAGCGATTAGTTGGTAGAGGTAGGCGAGTTTGTCTGGGAAGTGTTTGTCGAATGTGCATGTTAGTAGGCTTGTGGCTAAGAAGAAGTCAATGCCTAGTAGCATGAAGAACTCTGGCATCAGGGATTGCATTTTCTTTGTCTTTCCAGGGGATGAAAAGAATTGTTTTGGTTCGTAACATTTAAGATGTATGAATTCTGAATCAGAATCAGAATCCAATACCAATCTGGAAAGCGTGTTTACTTTAGCGTAGAAATAGAATCATTTTTGAAATGAAATGTATATGCTCCAGATTCCTGTGCGATTAACTCAAAAGTTGTTCCTTGACTGACTCTACCCAAATTGACACTAGTGTTAGGTGCTTTTTTCTAGGAAAAGAAGGTGCGCTTGAAACTGACTTAGCACAACTGCAAAAATAATGTCTAATGCGTGGGAAAATCTTTTTTTGGCTGGACTGGTTTGAATCAGTCGTGATATAGGATTGTCAAAGGAAAAGAAGAGTAGAATTTCTGGTTCACCGTTAAGATACCTATTTCCGATAGCAACACTGATCTCAATAGTCCTTGCCTTAATAGGTGGTTTATACTCAATCTATTTAGAGCCTTCTCCTTCGATCTATACCCACCTAGGAGTAATAGCCCTAATTATGGTCGGTGTTTTGATGAAATCTTTCTTCGATCATCTTATAGTTAAGAGAAAGGAGAAAAAGGAAGAGATAAAGATCCTGAAGGATTTGCTGATGGAATGCGAAGGAAACTTGGAGTTAATCAGGAACAAAAAGATACAATGGCCTCAGGTCCATTTCAGCATAATTTCGTATGACATAGTAAAGGAAAAGGCAATGCTTAGCGGTTTTTCATCCAAGCTTCATAAGCAAATTGAAGCGTCTTACCAACTAGTTTCAGAGATAGAAAAACGAAAATTCCGTGCCTTCGACCAAAAAACCGACATGATGCTTGAGAAACTTGCGCAAATACTTTCAGAAGCAATAAAAGAACTTAAGGAAAGAATCTATCGCCATCGCTCATAGTAAATGCTCGAACAGAGATTGGAAAACATTAGAGAAATATCACGACAATCGTGTGTTAGTAGTATTCGGAGAGGGATTGTTGCTCAGGAGTTTCTTCCTCTCCCAGCTTCTTCCATTGCTCTGACTTCACAAACCCGCCAACTTGCTCCTTAATCTTCTTAGCAACCCTTGATCCAATAAGAGGCAACCCCACAAGCCTTTCCACCGACGCACGCTTTAGATCATCCACCGTCTTCAAGCCAGAGTTGAAAAGAATGCGAGCACGCACTCTGCCGACGCCTTCCAGACGAACAAGAGGCAACAGCTCCACCTTTACACCATTAGCACTGCGCTCCATTAACTTATTCAACTGTGACGCTAAGTCTTTCTGCTTGAGCAAACCCGCGAGTTCCCTAGAAGCATAAAGCAGCCATTTCGCAGAGTTAATAAGCCTATACAAGTCGCCAGGCTGCACTCGAAAGCGCTCAATCATCTGGTCTTCAGTGACCTCTTCAATCCACGACTGCATTACCCACGCCAATTTCGCCTCACCCATGAACTCTTCAAAATCAAAATGGTCATCAAACTCGCTGGGCGGTTCAAACATAAACTCGTCCCTGTGCTTATCCACAAACAACGCAAGCTCATCAACCTCGCTAGAATAAGGACGCAGTTTCGGGTACATGTCCGGAGTATGAGCTATCATGTGGAGAAAGCTAATGTCAGTTATCACGGGCGCACGAGCACGCAACGCATCGCGAATAAAAACAGCTGAAATCGGGTCAATGTAAAGATCTGAAACCCGACGACCAAACTTCGTAGCAAAAAGGTTCTTGCCACCTGCGTCAATCATCTCTTCATCATAGAGAAACTTAAGAATCTTAGTTATAACCAGCCTAATAGCCTTAGGATCATACTGATAGGCATAGAAGGTTTTGCCAAAGAAATCGTAAACACCCTGCTCAGTCTGTGCATATTGAGCAGCAATGGTTGACAAGACATGGGGACGTAAGATTCGTTCCACCGCAAGCTTTGACCAGATACGCTCAGGCTCCGCTAAAACATAATTTTCCATCAGATAATCCTGCTCGTCATCCGTCTTGGCTATAAGAATCGCTTCACCAACCTTGTCATACTTCGGCCTTCCAGCCCTACCGGCCATCTGCTTATACTCCAGAACAGGTATGGGATAGTAGCCATAACCCACCTCGTAACGCCTATAATCATGAATTATCACCATTCTCGCCGGCAGGTTAACGCCGAAAGCTAGAGTCGGCGTAGCAGTTAAGACCTTGATTTTACCTTCTCGGAAAGCCTCTTCCAGCAGCCTTCGGTGACCACCCCCCAACCCAGCGTGATGAAAAGCCGCTCCATGCTTGACAAAGCCGGCAAGAAGCTCGCTTATTCTCGTTCGCTCGCCGGTTGCTAACATCCGCTCACCAAGTAGGTTCAAAGAACGTTTAGCCGGCTTTGAGAGGAAAATGTCCAGTTCAGCAGCCAATTTTTTCGCCAGAGAAACCGCGTTCTTCCGTGTTGATGCGAAGATGAGTGCTTGACCGCCAGACTTAACAACGTGGAGGGCAAGGTTCAAAGCGGGGTTTCTGGAGTGTTTTCCTATTTTCGTAGCCCCGCCGTCTTTGAATTGTATTTCCTGATGAAGAAGAACTCCTTCCTTCAGCTTAACGGGTCTCCACTCGGTTGTAACATATTCAGCTTTAAGCCAGTCCGCCAGTTCTTCAACGTTCTTTATCGTGGCGCTCAGAGCTAAGACTTGAATTTCTGGGTTAATCTGCATCAGCCTCGCCAACACAACTTCAAGCGTCGGTCCCCGTTCAGAATCGTTGAGCAAATGAACTTCATCAGCAACTACAAGCGATATCTCATCCACCCACTTAGACCGGTGCCTTAAAAGCGAATCAGCCTTCTCGTTAGTTGAGATGATTATGTCATATCTTCCAAGCCACGGGTCACTGCTGTCATAATCGCCGGTGCTGATGCCGACGCGTACACGTCGCCCATCAAGCTTTGGAACGCCACTGTATTTTTTGAAGTCTTCATATTTTTCGCTGGCTAAAGCTCTTAGAGGAGTTAAATAGAGAACCTTTCCACCGCGCTCTACGACATGCTTAAGAGCGCAAAGCTCCGCCGTGAGAGTTTTGCCAGAAGCAGTGGGGCTTGCCAAAACAAGGTCTTTTCCTTCAAGAGCGCCTGCGCGAACTGCTTCCTCTTGGGGAGGATAAAGCTTAGAAATCCCAGATTTCATAACAACTTCTTTCACTTGTTCAGGAATAGGCAGCTCTTCAACTTTCAATCCTAAAACCTTTAGGCTATACTTTGCTTAGGAAGCCTGGTCGCCGTTCATATATTGTCCCGTCTCTTATCATCCGTCCAATAAGCTTCTGGGCTTCAAACGCTTCGATTTTATGCTTGCTTGAAAGTTCGTCCAAGAGTAGTCTTTTTTCAATCATACCTGTTTCTTTTGACATTTCAACAATTTCAGTGAGGATTACTCTCAACTTGTCTTGCATGCTCTTCGGTTTTCCAACCATGATTATGTCAATGTCCCGCATTTGGGTTGACATGTCAATGCCCACTTCTTCCAACGATTTATTCATAATGACAATAGCAGCTTCAGCGTCTTCGGCAGTAACTTCTTTTCGAAGCGCAATCCGCGCCCTTGCCTCCGCCAGCCTGATCAGAGATTCCAGCTGCCTTGCCGTGATGGCTATAGGTGAACCTTCAATTTTTTCTGTAATTGCTCTCATCTCTAGATAGAAAGCTCTTAGCCGCTGTGATGCCTCATCGGTTAACACGGGTTTTATGTTCTTCGCATAACTGATATATTTCCGAAGTAGATCTGACGGGACAGGTGTTTCTAAAGGCGCTACGCCTCGTCTATGTATTTCTAGAATGTGGGCCGACATTTTCTCGTCCAAATCCTTTTCAGGAACGTCTTTTAACACGAAGATTAGGTCAAATCTTGAGAGAATGGTGATAGGCAAGTTTATGTTTTCAGTCACTGTCTTATAAGCATCATACCTCCCTAAGGAGGGGTTGGCAGCTGCAAGAATGGCTGTTCTTGCGTTGAGAGTTGCCACAATACCGCCTTTCGCCACGGACACTGTGTGTTGTTCCATAACTTCGTGAATTGCCACCCTGTCTTCTGGACGCATTTTGTCAATCTCATCAATACACGCGACTCCTTTGTCTGCCAAGACAAGTGCGCCAGCCTCAAGAGTCATTCCCCCGCCTTTCTCACGCAACACAGCAGCAGTCAAACCCGCTGCAGTTGTTCCACGACCGGAAGTATACAAGCCTCTCGGAGCGATTGCAGCTACGTACTGGAGCAATTGTGACTTGGCGGTACCTGGGTCGCCAAGAAGAAGAATGTTTAGTTCGCCTCTAATTGAGATGTCCGCTAATTGTTTTGGAACGCCGCCGAAAACTATGTACATTATGGCTTCTTTGATGGTTTCATAGCCGTAGATGGAAGGGGCAATTGAACGTATAATGTTTCTGTGAATCCACGGGTCAGCGGCAAATTCAAGGATTTTCTTTTCTTCCTCTGGTGAAACGAGAACCATTTCTGGCTCTTTACTCTCTATATCTATGAAATTAGCGTCAACATGAAGACGGAAAACCCGAAGTTTTCCAGCCGTAGGAAAAACCGGTGCCACAGCACGAACAATGCCAATTATTGCAACATGATCGCCTGGTCTAGCCGTGTCAACAAGGTCGCGGCTTATGAGCTTCACATTCAAAGTTCGAGGTAGCTGACCTGGAGGCAAATCTTCAGGCCGCTCTTGTATGCGAATCTGCTGGTAATCGATAAAAGTAGAACCCTCTTGAACAAATTCGAAAGGTCCTTTACTCTGACAATGAGGGACCTCGCACCGTAAAGGCGCCTTCAGAAAGGGACCTGCCTGGTCTAGGTAAGCAGTTTCACCGCATCTTTTGCATTTGAACGCTGCTCGCAACACCTGAGGCTGCACTGGAGAGGCGCGCACGATTATGCCCTCAACCATCACCAGCCTACCGATGTTAGCCGCTCCCAACATGCGCAAAGCCGTTGATTCAGGCAAATTTCTGAAACGAACAGTGACGCTTTCTATCTTTAACGCGTATTCGCTGTCTTCTGTTTCCAGCTGCGAATAAGCAGCTCTATTTATGTACCCTGAATATTCATCTGGCTTTTCCACCAAAATTTGTGCCAATGCCATATCGAAAACCATTAGGTCTTCAAACTCTATAATAAGTGAAGTGCTGTTGCCGATTGCCATCTGAGATATTCTTTCACGATATTTATCTTGCTTGAAAAAATCTTCAAAGCGTTGCTGAGGGTCGATTTCAACTTCTTCAGTCGTTTTTGCCACCTCTTTAGAAGATCTTGCCTCTCCATTCGTTAATGGTCTTGTAGAGATTATGATAAAGTGTTCTCTCTTCAGCGGTCAGGCTTTGAAGTGCCTGTGCAGTAAGGGGCAGGGACGAAGCAAGAGAAACTATCTTTTTTACTCGGCAATTAACAATGTCTTTTGAAATCCTAACAGATTTTTCATGTTCCTTCAGTTTTTCTGCATTGTTTGCAGAGGCTCCTTTGAGGCTGGTGAGATAGCGCCTTAGTTTTGGATAAAAATCTTCGGGAAGCGGAGAAACCTTGTTTGTGGGTTGCACTCTTTCTTTCCAATGTATCTTATGCAACTTGACAACGTCTAATATGTCCTCCTCTCGAAAACGAACTATCCCCGCCTTTTCAAGTTCTTTTGCAACCCAAAACCGAACCTCATACTCTCTTCCTTCATCAAAAGGACCAACCTTTAATCCTGCTAGTTCAGTTTTCGCCTCATTCCGGTTTGCAATAACCTTAACCGGCTTGTTTTCAAACATAAAGTCTGCATCTTCTACTGAGACATGTTGATGAGCGGACAGTTCACCTTTCCCCCTTATTATGTCTTTAAGAAGAGAGTGCTGGGGGAATATAAAATGTATAGTCGAAAAAATAATACCGTAAGTGCTAAAGCTTTTGATTTCTTATAGAGCTTTTTCTTCCTTTTCCAAGAATCCTGTTAAGAATATGGCGTATTCACATGGATGTTCGTTTTGAAGTAGGGATTTTATGATTTTGATTTTGCCTTTTTTGCCATGTGTAACCCTCGAAATTATGTAGTCTATTGTCTTTTTGCGGAAATTGCAGAGCCACTTCTTTTGACCTGATTTCACCAGTTTGAAGTAGGGGCAAGTTTTATATTTCAACGTAAAGCCACCTTCAAAATATTCTATTTCAACTTCTATGTCTAATTCTCGGTACATGTCTGTGAGTCTTTCACCCACTTCCCTAATAGTCCACAGATAATCTTCTGGAAACATTTCATCAAATTGAGCCTTAACCAAGGAAAAAACGTATGCCTTGTTTATAACTAAAAGAAGCGAAAAGAACACAAAACCACAAAAATCTCCAATATGGATGTACATAATTGATAATGATGGTTTAGCTAATTCCGATAAGAGATTTCCAACTAAGTTAAGAAATAATAGAAATGGATGGTTGCATGATGAAATCTCAGGGTGGGTTAGCACTGAGGGAGAAGAAATGGAAGGGGTACTCGAAGAAGCTTGGCTCAAACTTGATGATTCAATATTCTAAGACATTTTTGGAGTATTCTTCTAGTGCAGACAATGGAACATGGAATAAAACTGGGTTCTTCCGAAATGTAAGAATCGACACACCAGCTTTCAATGAACAAAAACAAGTGTTAGAAGCCTATAACGAGTTGGAAAATTTGGAGAACAAACTTGCTAGAATCAATTCCAAGATTAATCAAATATTTACTAGACAAATCGCTAGCATAGTTTCATAATATCTTTCTCTAAATGTACTTCGCCATGACCCGATAGTTAACATGGACATCCATGGCCCTAAGACTTAACAGAACCTACAATCCTAATGCATCTTTGACTTGTCTGACCGTTGGCTTGCCAACAATCGCAATCTTCCCATCAACTACAATTGTCGGAACAGCCTTTATCCCGTATTCCTTAGCCTTCTGCAAACAAATTTCACTTTCACATTTTTCCAGAATGTTATACTCACTCACAATACATTCGTTACATTTAGTATTCTGAACAATTTCTATCGTTTCGTCGCACAAATGGCATCCAGCCGTAAACACTTCAATAGAATGACCCATTTTTTCACCTCTATTACTTTAAATCATAAAGTAAATATGAAAGGTCAAGTATTTATGTTGTCAAGTAACTGAAAGATAAGCTAATGTGGATTAGTAAAATGAGTTTCCGAAAAGAAACTAAAGAAAAGTGTATATGCCCCCTTGATGAAGTTATGGATGTTATCAGCAAAAAGTGGGCATTGTTAATAATAAACATGATTGGTAACAACCAAAAGGTAAGATATAAGAGCATAATGGAAAGTCTCACGGGCATAAATTCCAAGACCCTTTCAGATAGGTTGAAGGAACTGGAGAAATACGGTCTAATTAACAGAGAAGCCTTTGCAGAAATACCCCCAAGAGTTGAATACTCTCTCACTAATGATGGAACTGAACTGGCAAAAGCAGTACTACCCTTGATGCAATGGGTAAATTCTCACAATTTGTTGAAGATGGAATCCGAGACACCTTGCGATGTTGCCTATCGGAAAAAACATGGGTAAATGCTTTTGTAACAGTTGATTTCTTATCTAGTAACCGAAAGTTTACAACAACCCTTCATTTCAACCCATCACCCGATGGTTAACACCTTTCTCCATCACCCTAAGACTTAACAGAGCCCCTTTTTAGGAATATTTAAATTCCACAGTTGCTATTCGCTCATATTCTAAGGTTTGCAAACGTAAACATGAGGGAAAAAAATGCCAGAACGTGTAGATAGAAACAGTGCCTATCTCAACGCAAAATCAACCACTGGAACACAAACACGAGTTAAAGATACTAGCCCTACAAGCGGCATGTGCCCAATATGCATCCGTGACTGCCCATTCCTCTGCGAAATCAGCCTCTCAACCTTTCGCGGAAGAGAAGCACTTTACCCCGAACCCCTGCAGTTTGGCTACAGCACAGCAGGCGCACTGAAAGATTTTGGACTCGATTGGTCCCACTTCAACATCCAAGCCTCCATCTTCGAAGTCCACGGCATCGAAGCCGACTCCGACGTAGCACTCTTCCACAACGCAAACACAGAAACTAAAATTGCAGGAATCCCATTAAAAGTCCCAATCCTAACCGGCGCCTTTGGTTCAACAGAAGTTGCACGGCTCAACTGGGATGGCCTAGCAATCGGCGCAGCACTATCAGGCGCAATAATAACAATTGGAGAAAACGTATGCGGAATGGACCGAGAGTCAAAAACTGAAGGCGGCAAAGTTGTAGAGTCAAAAGAACTGAGAAGACGTATTGAAGTTTTTCGAAAGTTCTGGGATGGCAAATACGGTGAGGTCGTTGTACAAACGAACGTGGAAGACCAAAGATTAGGTATAGACGTCTATGCGCTTTCAAAGTTAGAAGTAAACGTAATTGAGCGAAAGTGGGGACAAGGAGCTAAAGCTATTGGAGGAGAAGTTCGAATAAGTAACCTTGACAAAGCTATTATGCTTAAGAAAAGAGGTTACATAGTCATCCCCGACCCGGAAGACCCAACAGTCCAGCAAGCATTCAAAGATGGTGTTTTCAAATCCTTCGAAAGACACAGCAGAGTGGGCATACCGAATCAGAAAGGCTTTCTTGAAGACATCGATTGGCTAAGGCAACAGGGCGCCAAGCATGTAATCCTTAAAACTGGTGCGTATAGACCCTCTGCAGTTGCTTTCACCATGAAATTAGCTTCCGAGGCTAAAATTGAAGCAATAACTTTTGACGGCGCAGGCGGCGGAACTGGCATGAGCCCGGTTCCTATGATGGACGAAATGAGCATTCCAACGGTATATTTGGAATCATGGGTGCTGAAATGTGCTAGAATTCTAGAAAAGAAGGGCAAATTCGTACCAGATCTTATTATGGCAGGAGGCTTCATCAGCGAAACACAAATCTTCAAAGCAATAGCTATGAGCAACTTTGGCAACGGACCAATGGTCAAAGCAGTTTTAATGGGGCGCTCACCACTAACAGCGGTAATGAAAGCAAACTATTTCAGGCAGTTGTCTGAAGAGGGCAAGCTACCGCGTACCTTTGCGAACAGATACGGTGATACACCTGACAAGTTTTACATTGCTGCACCTAAGCTAAAAGAGAAATTCGGTGAAAGATTCAAGGAAATCCCATGGGAAGCAGTAGGATTGTACACATATCTTTCTGACCGTGTCGGCGTAGGACTCAAGCAATTGCTGGCGGGTGCAAGAAAGTGGAAACTTCACCTACTCAACAGAAACGATCTGATGGCCTTAAGTGAGAGGGCGGCAAAAGTCACAGGAATACCCCTTGCGGAAGAGGCAGAACAAGACGCTATTGAAAGGATTCTAGAATAATATTTCCCCTTTTTTTTCCTTCTTTTTAAAGCTAGTAAACGTACGACTATTGAGTTTAGTAACTTGTCTATATAGAGGTCATGTTCGTAGCCAAAAAAAAGAGAAGCGTGGTTTGTGGGTTTCTTTTGAAGAGCAGTGAGATGGATTAAGCATACTATGAGACTGTTACGAGGCCTTCAGACAGCATATGTGGAATGGGCCAGCCTACGTAGTCTTTAGGAGCTTCCCAGTACTTTATAGTTGCAAGATTGTGGATGTAAAAGCTAAGCGAAGAACTCCCCTTGGTTTTAGCTTTGAAAGTAAATTCCATCAATTCTACTTCGCCATTTTGAGGAGCCGTTCCAGCGACCCAGAACAAATACTCAATCTGGCCAGAGATAAACCTCCAATGTGGCGTTCTGGCTCCAACATATTCTAGGACAGAGCGGTCAAACACCAAGCCAATCTCGTAGCCCCAAAGGTCCTCCACATCATCTACCATTACGTTAACTGTAAAGATTTCGCCAAGTTTCACTTCTGGTGATCCAGGATCGAAGTACACTGTACACTTTGGAGTATCAGATTGCAGTTCCCTATCTGCAACAGCGAATTGATGCGACGAATATACCGTAGCACCTGCCATCATAATGACAAAAAGACACAATACAGCCACGCTTTTCATTCTCAACAAATCGAGCGTTTTGATCTCCTCCTTTTTAAGATGTCTAAGGTGCTATTCTTTCAGCACCGTGGTTGACTGGGGCAGGATGTTATTTAAGATTTGGCTCAAGGAATTCCTTCTACTACCTTAGAGAAGGCTAATCCTTTATGTACACGTGTTTGAACGAAAAGGTAACTTATGGATCCAACAATCTCCCCTTCAACTCTCAGCGTGTACGTTTGGCTTCGGATACTACTTAAAACATCGTTACCCGTAACGTCGTGAATGGAATAGAAAAAGGTGTCCTCACCAGCAGGCAGGTTCTCGTTTAGGGGTAAGTTCACCCCTATAATATGCTTCTCATCAATATACAAAGAAATAATGATTGCCTCAATACTTATTGGAAAATCAGTTGGGTTTTTTAAGGTGAACGTTATGTTCAATTGGATGGAATCGGGTTGGATAGAAGGATATTCAACTCTAGTCACTTCGAAGGTGCTTAATGATTCCATTAGAGCAACGGTAAAAGTATTATTCAGATAATTATAGATTGCAGCTATGGCGATGGCAATAATTAGAACCAAAACTACCATCATACTTAATAGTTTCTTTCTCTGAGCCGGCTTTTTCTCTCTCACGTGCGTGCCTCAAGCTGTCTTGTTTATTGGTGTTCATACCCGTACCAAGGAGTTATCATAACGATGTCGAAAATATCAATTTTGCCGTCACAATTCACGTCATAGTTGGTGTTGTACAATGGATCACCTTTTTCAGAGCCATAGGCTGAAGCTATTAACACGATGTCATAGATGTCCACATCCATGTCTACATCAAAATCACCAGGATGTGCGACTTTCACGCCTTCATAAATGAGGCTGTTGTCGTTTGTATCATTTTCACCGAAGACTTGATCTGCCGTGGCGTTCAACAGGTAATCTTCATATTCTATTGCATCTGTTACCTGCCAAGCGAAGGTCACAGTGAGGATGTCACTTTTGTCTAAGTAAACTTGGGTTCTGTTTATATCAACATTGTTGGCATAGAGCGTTACGTTGAAGGTTTCGGGAACATTACCTTGGTTTTCTAAGGTAACGTTCACATGAAAGCAGTATCCCTTAAACACCACTGTTTTAAGAGGCGTCAGCAACGTAACTGCTACATCGTGAATCGATTCAATAGCTAAGGTTATTGTCCCATCTTCAAATCTGTTGTTTTCTATTCTAGTTTCGCCTTGTACGATGGTTGCGTTAGCAGATATGGTATAGTCTCCAGGAGATATACCGCTTGTGTTCCAATGAAATGTTAACGTTTCTTCTGTATTCGGCGGTAATCCAAATACAGCTTCAGTGCCAATCGCAACACTATCATAATACGTGGTAACATTGAAGGTTTCATCTCTCACTGTCCCGTTGTTTAGGACAACAACATTAATGTTTACCATATCTCCGATGAACACGCTTGTAGAAGATGGAGTAACACTAAGGATGCCTATGTCATAGAACACGTTGCTGAAATATCCGTCTTCACTTGTGTGGCCTATTTGCTGCCCGTTCGAGTCGGAGAGATCACTACTGGATATATCTATGGAGCACTCTCCGAAATCTATCACTGTGAATATCATCTCAAAGACCGTTCCACCACCATCAAAGGATGGCCCACTAAAAGTGATGAAGGCGACCCAGCAAGTTCCCGCTGTTGCGTTTACCTCATTTTTAACTTGCATTATTGGTTCATGTAGAATCCCATCAGTGTAGCTCTCAACGGGAATTTTCACTACGTGGCTGGTGTAGTTTAACATTGAAGCGTTCCAACTCAGCTGAATGTCAAGCCCTTTAAGATCAGTAACATTAGAGATTCTTACTGCAATAGTAAAATTCTTCGACGGGATCAACATTATGTCTGTGATGTTAGATGGGTCAACATAAACCACTGTCTGGCTGGTTATGGCAAACTGTCCATGAGCCGCTGGTTTTATGCTGAATCCAAAAGTGAAGAGGTTTATCAGGACAAGCCCAAGAATGAAAAAAATTCTAACCATCAATCTCATGCTTACTTTCCCTTAGGCTAAAATGTTCAAGCGGACATTTATCAGTTATGGAAATGACTCCCACTGAAGGATTATTTTGATTTTCTGCTGATGAATAGCTTCTGAAGAGGACACGCAAACCGCGAAAGCCCAAATTTTAAGTGCATTCTTTCATAAAGAGGTAGCAAAAGGTTTGGAGGTTGGCAAATGAGTAGAGAAATGAGACCATTAGATGTTGCTTTAGAACAATTGGAAATCGCAGCGGGAATGTTGGAGTTAGACCCGGGGGTTCATGCATTTCTAAAACGTCCTAAAAGAACGCTTACGGTTTCGATTCCGATAAAGATGGACGACGGTGGCATTTGCATTTTCTGGGGCTGCCGAGTTCAACATATAGACGCTCGAGGTCCATTCAAAGGGGGAATCCGCTACCACCCACGTGTTGATTTGGACGAAGTTACAGCACTTGCGATGTGGATGACGTGGAAATGCGCAGTAGTCGACATCCCCTATGGCGGAGCAAAAGGCGGCGTCTGCTGCAACCCAAAAGAAATGTCCCAAGCCGAGCTTGAACGACTAACAAGGCGATACACAAACATGCTCCTCGACTTCATTGGCCCCCACAAAGACGTACCCGCCCCAGACGTCTACACAAACGCCCAAACAATGGCGTGGATAATGGACACGTACAGCCGATTCAAAGGCTACAGCGTACCCGAATGCGTCACAGGAAAACCTATAATCATAGGCGGATCCGAAGGAAGAGCCGAAGCAACCTCTAGAGGAGTCATAATTTGCATAAGAGAAGCCGCCAAACGTTTAGACATAAAAATGAAAGGTGCAAAAATAGCGGTGCAGGGATATGGCAATGTAGGATGGAACGCCGCTAAAATAGCGTACGACATAGGAGCAAAAATTATTGCAGTAAGCGACTCCAAAGGCGGAATCTACAACTCGCAAGGCTTAAATCCATACAAAGTTTTTGAACACAAAGAAAAGACGAGCTCTGTCTCAGGGTTTAAAAAAGCGAAAAAAGAAGTAACAAACGCTGAGGTTCTGGAACTTAAATGCGACATACTAATCCCGGCGGCATTAGAAAATCAAATCAACCAAGCAAACGCTGGAAAAATAAAAGCAAAAATAGTAGGCGAGGGAGCAAACGGACCCACCACACCAAAGGCAGACAAAATACTCCGTGAGAAAAAAGTGTTCTTGATACCAGATATACTCGCAAATGCTGGCGGCGTAACAGCTAGCTACTTCGAGTGGGTTCAAAATTTGACTCGAGAGCACTGGACTTTAAAGGATGTAAACCAGAAGCTGGAAAATATTATGGTAAAATCCTTCAACGATGTGTACAAGAGTATGAGTAGGAAAGAAACTGATATGAGAACTGCCGCGTTGCTACTAGGCGTAGGAAGAGTCGCTGAAGCCATAGAAACGCTGGGGCTTTGGCCCTGATTTCAATCTTTGCGCGCGCGCATTTTAAAGAAACTATGGTGAAAGAATGAACAGCAAAGCGTTACATAGGATAAGCTATGGCTTATACATCGTAACTTCCGGAAAAGAAAATAATTGTAACGGGCAAATCGTCAACACGCTATTCCAAGTAACATCGGAACCACCGACAATAGCAGTGAGCATAAACAAACAGAACTTCACACACGAATTCATCAGAGAAAGCAGCGTTTTAGCTGTCTCGATTCTTTCAAGGAATACGCCATTGAAGTTTATAGGCCATTTCGGTTTCAGAAGTGGAAGAGATGTAGATAAACTTGAAGAAGTAAACTTCAAAATCGGAAGAACTGGCGCACCAATAGTCTTGGATCATACAATTGCATATTTAGAAGCTGAAGTGATCAAAGAAGTCGATGCAGGCACACACACCATTTTTATCTGCAAAGTAGTTGACGCCGAAATCCTTACCGACGAAGAGCCTATGACCTATTTTTACTACCATATAATAAAGAAAGGTGCAACTCCTAAAGCAGCTCCGACTTACCTAAAAGAAGAAAACAAGGAGTGACAGAATGACAAAATACAGATGCGTAATTTGTGGGTACATATATGACCCAGAAAAAGGAGACCCAGACTCTGGAATAGAACCAGGAACTTCGTTCGAAGAACTGCCAGATGACTGGGTTTGCCCACTTTGTGGAGCAACAAAAGATCAATTTGAAAAGGTCGAATAAAATGAAGCCGAGAAAACTAAAAGCAGACGTTCATTGGGTTGGAGCGGTTGACTGGGATAGACGACTCTTCGATGAACTCATCCCGCTTCCTGACGGAACGAGTTATAACGCCTATCTTGTCAAAGGCAGCGAAAAAACAGCTTTGATAGACACTGTTGACCCACCCATGGCCAATGTGCTAATCAACAACCTAAACCAGCTAGAAGTTAAAAACTTAGATTTCGTAGTCACAAACCATGCGGAACAAGACCATTCTGGGACACTGCCGCAAATATTGAAATTGTATCCAAATGCCATGGTTGTTGCAACCCCTAAATGCAAAAGCTTGCTCATGGAATTGCTCCTGATTCCTGAAAACAGAATCATGACTATGAAGGATAGGGAAACCCTGTCGTTAGGAGATAAAACTTTAGAGTTCATCCATGCTCCGTGGGTTCACTGGCCAGAGACGATGCTGACGTATCTAAGAGAAGACAAGATACTTTTCCCTTGCGATTTATTCGGTTCTCATCTCGCAACATCTAACCTGTATATAACTGATAAAGCAACAGTCTACGAAGCAGCCAAGAGATACTATGCAGAAATCATGATGCCCTTCAGAGCAATAATTCAGAAAAATTTAGAGAAAATAAAGGATTTGCAGATCGACATTATAGCGCCAAGCCACGGTCCCATCTATCACAAGCCAGAGTTTATACTTGAAGCCTACAGGGATTGGGTCTACGCCCCGCCCAAAAACATCGTTGTACTGCCTTACATCTCAATGCATGGCAGCACCAAAAAGATGGTGGAATACTTTGTTGCCGCTTTAGTTGAGAGAGGCATAACTGTAAAACAGTTTAATCTAGCTAGGACAGATATTGGAAAATTGGCTATGGCTCTAGTGGACGCTGCCACAGTTGTGGTAGGCTCGCCTACAGTTCTTGTTGGGCCGCATCCAAATGTGGTTTACGCGGTTTATCTTGCAAATGCTTTGAGGCCGAAGTTGAAGTTTGCATCGATCATTGGGTCTTATGGTTGGGGGGGTAGAATGGTTGAGCAAATCACGGGATTGCTGTCTAACCTGAAGGTTGAGTTGCTTGAACCTGTTGTCATAAAAGGTTTTCCAGAGGAAGAAGACTTTAAGGCGTTAGACAGACTAGCTGACGAAATTCTGAACAAACACAAAGAACACGACCTAGTATGTTAAAAAGGAGGTGAAAAAATGTCAAGTAAGAAAATGGTAGCGGCGCTGAATAAACAGCTCAACAACGAGATGTATTCAGCACATCTGTATATGGCCATGTCTGCTTACAGCACTTTTATTGGGCTTAGAGGACTTGCCAATTGGTTTATGGTTCAATATCAGGAAGAGATGGTACGTACCATGAAAATCTACGATTACATTAACGACCAAGGCGGACAAGTGAAACTCATGGCTATCATATAACCACCAACAGAATTCGGCTCGTCTCTAGACATGTTTCAGAAGACCTTGAAGCATGAGAAATTCATTACAAAGAGTATCAATAATCTTGTTAACCTTGCGATTAAAGAGAAAGACCATCCTACAAACATCTTTCTCCAATGGTTTGTCACTAAACAAATCGAGGAGGAGGCTAATGACAACGAGATAATCTCTAAATTGAAACTTGCTGGAAAAGGTAATGGATTGTTTATGATTGACAAAGAACTTGCAACACGGATATTTACGCCCCCAACAACATCCAACGAGACTCAAGCATAAAATGTTGCAATAACTGAAATAGGAAGTGATTAGATGAACAAAGAAACTGAGGAGAAACGTGAGTATACCACACAGACGCATCGCAGAACAACTTAAAGGGAGTCTCTATATGCAAAAAATCCTCATTCTTTACTATAGCCGAACTGGAAACACCGAAAAGATGGCTAAAGCAGTAGCCGAAGGAGCTAAAGCAATTCAAGGAGTTGAAGCTGAACTAAAGTTTCACGCAAGACCTGAAGAGTTCGCTGACTATAACGCTATTGCAATTGGAGCCCCAACTTACCATCATGACATGGCTGTTGATATTAAGAATCTTCTCGAGAAAATTGCCTTGAAAAACGTCAATTTGAAAGATAAAATAGGAGCAGCTTTCGGGTCATACGGCTGGAGTGGTGAAGCACCACGACTGGTTCTTGAAATCATGAAAAACAGATTTGAAATGCACTTGATGGAACCACCAGTTCTACTCAAATACGTACCGGACGAAGCAGGGCTTGAAAAATGCAGACAACTTGGAAAGGAAATCGCTGAAAAACTCATGCTGCGTACACATGCTACACGCGGAGAGAAGGGGTTCCCAGAGTAGAAGATTCAAAGCGGTGAGCGAATCAGTTAATGAAAATTTAAATAACTAGACACATTTTATGAGTCGGACAGAAGGTAGGTAACAATGAAAAACACCATTGAAAATCTGGTAAAAGCATTCATCGGTGAAAGTCAAGCAAGAAACCGCTATACATTCTATGCAAAGGTTGCCAAGAAGGCAGGCTTTGAGCAGATTGGGGGGATTTTCCTCATTACTGCAGAGAACGAGAAGGAGCATGCGAGCAACCTATTCAAGTTAATCTGCAGGTTGAAAAAGAAAAGTGGCGAGGAACTAGATGAGGTTAAAGTTGAAGCAGTAGCCCCAACGGTTCTCGGCAGCACAGCAGAGAATCTGAAGGCAGCAATCGCAGGAGAAAACTACGAGAACACAATAATGTATCCAGAATTCGCCGAAGTTGCTGAAAAAGAAGGCTTTCCTGAAATCGCGATAAGATTAAGAGCGATCGGTAAAGCAGAGAAACATCATGAAGAAAGATACAAGAAACTGCTAAAAGAGGTTGAGGCAGGAACCTTCTTCAAAAAGGAAAAAGATGTTTGGTGGGTATGCCGAGAATGTGGATATATTCACTTTGGAAAGGAACCACCAGAAGAATGTCCTTCATGTGATCACCCGCGAAGCTACTTCCAGCTTAAATGTGAAGAATATTAAAAGGAGGGATAGAAAACGACAGAACAAAAACAAATTTACAAATGCAACATTTGCGGCAACATAGTTGAAGTTTTGCATGCGGGAGTGGGACAACTCGTCTGTTGCGGTCAGCCAATGGAGTTACTTGCGGAAAAGACCACGGATACAGGCTTAGAAAAACATGTCCCTGTAATAGAAAAAACTGCGAAAGGAATAAGCGTGAAAGTTGGTTCAGTCCCGCATCCGATGGAACAAAAGCACTATATTGAATGGATAGAAATAATTGCCGATGGCAGAATTTACAGAAAATTCCTAAAACCAAGAGACAAACCAGAAGCAGAGTTTGAAATCACAGCGGAGAAAATCTGGGCAAGAGAGTACTGCAGCATCCACGGATTGTGGAAATCTTCCTAGCATCGCCTTTCTAACATTCAACCCCCATTCCTTCAGGTACCACCGCTGCACATCTACTAAAGAATTAATTTATCTTACTATAAATCTAGTGTATAGTATCATTCGGAGAGAATTACATGAGCTATGAAATGTGGGCAGAAAAATACCGCCCAAAATCCTTAAGCCAAATGGTAAACCAGAAAGACATCGTAGAACGCCTTGCCAGCTTTGCAAAATCCCGCAACGTGCCCCACTGCATTTTTGCTGGTCCTCCTGGAACAGGAAAAACAACCGCAGCTTTATGTCTAGCTCGCGAGTTGTACGGCGACACTTACAGAGAGAATTTAATGGAACTGAACGCAAGCGATGAACGGGGCATAAACGTTGTTCGCGAAACCGTGAAGACTTTTGCTCGTGTGCGGAGTCTTGGAGAAATTCCATTCAAAATCCTAATCTTAGATGAAGCAGACAATATGACTGGAGATGCACAGCAAGCTTTACGGCGAACAATGGAAAGGTACACCGGAACTTGCCGATTCATCCTAATAGCTAACTACAGCGGAAAAATCATCGAGCCGATTCAAAGCCGCTGCGCCCCTTTCCGTTTCAGCTATCTGCCTCGAGAGGAACAGGACATATATCTTAAGCACATAGCCCAAAACGAAAACGCAGAATTGTTAGAGGATGGGTTAGACGCAATTTACGACATTTGCAGAGGTGATCTGCGGAAAGCTGTCAACTCGTTACAGGCAGCCGCTTCCCTTGGGAAACCTGTAAGCTCAGAAACGGTTTATTCGGTGGTTGGAAGAGCAAACCCAGCAGACGTTCACGCCATGATAAAAATCGCGATGGATGGCAACTTCGTTGAAGCAAGAAAGAGGCTTCGGGAGATGATTATGAAGTATGGCGTGGCTGGAGGCGACGTAATAAAACAGATTCACATAGAACTTTTCCGTCTTGACGTTCCAGAAAGCTGGAAGGTTAAACTGGCAGACGTAGTGGGCGAAGTGGATTTCCGCCTTACTGAAGGCGCAGATGAAGAGGTGCAGTTGAGTGCGTTGTTGGCGAGGCTTGCTGAGGCAGGTTACGAGTTGAAAGGTGGCTAATCTGTAGTGCATGCTGCATGGACAGTGAAGTACAAGCCCAAATCTTTGACAGAAGTTGTGGGAAACCGAGTAGCAATAGGCGAATTCAAAGAATGGTTAAAATCGTGGGAGAAAGGAGTTCCTTCACAGAAAGCCGCATTCCTTCACGGTCCACCAGGCGTCGGCAAGACAGCAACAGTTGAAGCCTTAGCTAGCGACCTTGGCATGGAGTTCGTAGAGAAGAACGCCAGTGATTACCGCACTGAGGAGAAAATCCGCCAATTTGCTGGATTAGCTTCTCAATATGGTGGTTTCTTCGGAAAAAAGCGCATAATTCTCCTTGACGAGATGGATGGAATTTATGGCACAGTAGATAGAGGAGCCATCCCAGCCATTACTGAAATAATAAAAAACACACGGTGCCCTATCGTTCTAATCGCGAACGATTTCTGGAACAAAAAGTTCATAGCATTTCGAAACAAGAAAAAATACCTAGTAATCGAGTTCAAAAAGCCATCGGCAGGCGAAGTGTTGAAGCATTTGAAGAAGATTTGCGCCAAAGAAGACATTGCTGCTGATGAGGAAGCTGTAAGGTTTATCGCTCAGCGAAGTGAAGGTGACATCCGGTCGGCTGTAAATGATTTACAGGCGTTGGGACAGGGAAAGCGGAGGCTTACATATGGTGATGTCTCTTGGCTTGCCTATCGAGACCGCAAAGAAGTTATTTTCACTGTTCTACGCCAGGTTTTATATGGAAAAAGTTGCAAGGCTGCTAAGCAGACTGTCGGCATGGTTGATGTTGATTTGGACATGTTTTTCGAATGGATTTACGAAAATGCACCTCATCATTTTAACGTTCCAAGCGAGTTGGCAAATGCTATGGAAGCGTTGGCAATGGCCGACTTGTATAGGGGAAGGATTAGGCGGACACGGAATTGGAAGTTGATGCGGTACATGATTGACTTCATGACTGCAGGGGTAGCGATGGCTAGGGACAAGTCGAAGCCGACTGGATGGATCCCGTTTAGGTTTCCGCAAAGAATAAGGATGTTGTCAACTAGCCGAGCCGAGAGAGCAAAGAAGAGGGAAATAGGGAAGAAGGTAAAACGGCGAATGCACATTTCAGTAGCGGTAGCGCAAAAAGATGTCCTGCCTTATTTGGAAATCATTTTTGAAAGCAACACGGATATGGCTGCAGGCATAGCTAACTGGTTCAACTTCAAAGAAGACGAAGTCAGCTACATTACTGGAAATAAAAAACAAGCCAAGAATATTATAAAAATCATGGAACAGAGCACCCCATCTCAGCACCCCAGTAAAAAGTGAACTCACATGCAAACCTTGCGTCTTCACTAGCAAAAGACCGTGAAAAACAGCAAGAACAGTTTGCATGCGGCTGAAAAACGAAAATAAAAAAAGAAGGTTGTTAGAGCCAGCAGATACGCATGCAGTAGTTGGCTAAGGTGATTAGGGCTTCTTCATTGCATACACAAGTACGCCAATGCTGATGATGATGAAGCCTAAGCCGAACAAGAGATATGCATAGGATTGATTCATGGCTGCGTTAGCTTGAACTTTGGTAGAGTTCGCCTCAAGCATAGATGCGTCAGCTTCTGTCATGGCTGCGTCAGCTTGCATCTTGAGTGCCTCAGACTGGGTCATAGTTTGGTTCAATTGAGCATCCTGGTAAATTGTCAGGTAGTCTATATCAGCTGCATATGCTTGTTCAAATAAGTCAATGCCATTCCAAATAGACGTATTCGCACTGGCCAAGTCCCAAATTGAAAGGTGCGTTTCAGCCATGCTTCCTTCTATTGCAGCTTGACGTGCTAGCCATCGAGCTTCAACACCACTGAAGGAGCTCCAAGATTGATATAGTGCATCGTATCTTTTCTTAGCTTCAATGACGTCTTCTTGATCAGCAGTGAACACAGCAAACTTGTAGGCAGGATAATAGCTGCTCCAAGACACAGACCAGTAGCTTGTGTATGGATAGTTATAGTCTACTCTGATATCATATTCATGCGGAGTATATTGGGAAAATTTGTCTACGTCAGCAGTGAAGCTGATCTCAAACCAGTGGGTATCATAATAATCTACTTTTATAGGGTTTGCAGTGTAATTTAGGGTTTTCTTAAAACCATTGTCAAAAACTAACCTTACAATTGTGATGTTCATGTAGGGGCTATGATAGTCATTTAGTACAGGTATCCTCAGTGTAGCAGTTGAACCGTTTGAATAAGCAACAATGTCATAATCGTGAAAGACATTGTCATACTCGTACCATACGAAAGGCGGTTGCCATTCAGAGCGCTTAATATATGCTTGAGCCACCTTAATTGTTGATAGCGAAACCAAAGCAACTATGAATAAGCCGCATATGAATGCAGATTTTCTTCTCATTTTGTCACGTTCCTTAAAGTACGAACGTTCATAATGCTTTGATCCTTTATATATAATTTGCTGTCATCTGTCACCGCGTTTGATGAGCCGAGATATCATTGTTCTTATTCACCCCGTTGGAGCATGATGGATATTAGATGTTGGAACCTGTAGGCTTAGGGCGCAGTGCTGGATGGCAACATTAAGAAAGGTTATCCTATTTCACTATTTGATGTGCTAGCTGTTTGTGGTAGGGCTCTCTTTTCCGACAAGTCTCCGTAAAAAGCTTCACTAATTCCTCTTCGGCTGCTCCATTCCTTAAAGGAGTCATCACGTCAACTAAGTTTGTGTTCACCATCAAGCAAGGCTTCAGTTTTCCCTCACTTGTTACTCTTAACCTAGTGCAGTGAGCGCAAAATTCGGTGTTCTCTGTGGGGCGGATTACCTCAACTTTTCCATCTGACATCTCGTATATGCGCCTATTATGCATGTGTGGTCTTACCTCCACATGTACGGCTCGCATTGCCAGCTCTGCTTCAACCTTATCTAATGGATAATGGTAGCGTTCGTAGTATGTCTTGCTGAGGTTGATAGGTTCCAGCTCGATCAGCTGTAATAATGTACCACTTCTTCGGGTGAACTGGATCATTTCAGGGATTTCGCTTTCATTTACGCCTGCTAAAACCAGCATGTTCACTTTAACTGGATATAGCCCTGCCTTAACTGCAGCGCTGATTCCCCTCCTCACATCTCTTAAATCACCACCCATCAACTTGCAATAAGCATCCTCATTCAAAGAAGGCAAACTAACATTGACTCTTATCAAACCGCGAGCCCGCAAATTCTTCGCCATAGATGCTAAGAAAATTCCGTTTGTGGTCATCGACAAATCCTGCAAGTTCTCCAAACCAGCAATACCCTCGACAATGTTTAGAATGTCCTTTCTCAGCAAAGGTTCACCACCTGTCAATTTGATTCTCCGTATACCCAAGTCAACAGCTATCTTCGCCAGATGGACAATTTCTGTAGCAGTCATTTCGACAACAGAAGCGTCGGGCCTTTTCTCTTGACCTTCGCGGTGGCAGTAGGGACAATGTAAGTTACAGCGTTGAGTGACTGAAAATCGCAAGTTTAGAACAGGGCGACCGAAGTTGTCTTTTATCATGGTTTTTCCCGAGCGTGCTTCACGATGTGACCTGCTTCAGGCAATATAAGCTTGTCGAGACAAAGCCTCACAGCGTCTATGCTTCCAGGAATGCAGAAGACAGCTTTACCATTTACGGTTCCAGCGACTGCACGACTCAGCATGGCTGCAGAACCCATCCTGTCGTAGCTTAGTTTACGGAACAATTCACCGAAGCCAGGCAAAATCTTCTTCAACTTGGGAGTGATAGTTTCGATAGTCACATCTTTTGGTGCAATTCCTGTACCGCCACAAATAACAACAACCAACACATTTTCATTCTGCAGAGCCTCTTCCAAAGCCTCTTTGATCAGGTTTTCGTTGTCTGGCACTATAACACGAGAAGCCACCTCATGGCCAAAACTCTTAAGCATTTGAACAATCAAGTCCCCTGAAGGATCATCAATCCGCTTCCCATTTTTTAGACGGGCAAAACGGGATGTGCTACACATTATGACGGTGAAACTAAGCTGGGTTGGTGCTTCAGCTTTATGCCTCCGTGAAGATTGACTCACTCTTTCTTCACCTTGCGCGAAACCCTGACGTCTTCGATAACGGTTGTAGGGTACTGGCCTTTGCGGTCTTTTTCATATTGTTTGGTCATATCCCATACTGTCAAAAGCGCAACAGAAACGGCTACTAGCGCTTCCATCTCCACACCGGTCTTTGCAAAGGCTTTGACCGTTGCTTCCACAGCTACCATTGACTCGTCAGCAGTTTCAACTGAAATGTCTATGGTGGACAACGGTAGGGCATGACACAGCGGGACAAGTTCACTCGTTTTTTTAGCTGCTAAAACGCCTGCAATCTTCGCCAAACTGAAAACATCACCCTTCTCAACCTTCCCATCCTTGATTAGCTGCATGGTTTTGGCTTTCAACTTTATTGTGCCTTTAGCTGTTGCCTCGCGAAAAACTTCTGGCTTCTTGCTTATATCTACCATACTCATACATTTCACGCCTTTCCTTAGAGGTTGCTTATAATCAATTTATGGAACCTTTTCCTCTGCTTCCGCAATGCTTATTCTTATTTTAAATGTTTCCGTTTTTCCAATTATGCTATTTGCAAAGTTCCTAAAAATATGGTCAGCATCGATGTTCAGCGGCTGCTTCATCAAAGGCAGTATGAGTGCTACTTCTATCGCAGCCCAAGGGGACATAGATGCAGACCTACCCCCCCCTCCCCTCCCCCCTCCCTATTTTTTTGGCGTATACGCTGTTTTCTTGTTCCCACAATTCCATCAAATCTTTTATAGCCCTCGCTTTTGCGTTTTCCTCGTTGAAACGATAAATGCGAATGCGACCGAAAGACTTGTGTTTTATCAAACCTGCATTCTCTAGCTTTTGCAAATGTTCGTTGGTTGTAGTGTAGTTTAGTCCTGCGCGTTTTGCGATGCCGGAAATGTTTAGTTCTCCTATCTCGGAGAGAATGCGCATAATTCTAACTCTTCCTCTGGAAGAGAATATGTCTTCAACTTTCATAGCGCATGTCCTCGTCTGGCGCGCTCTAGAGTTTTGTTTAACACTTTTTCCAAGTCTGCCGCGGCAATACGTGGTAGCCCTATCAAGGTGGTTTTGCCCCGTTGACCACTAGTGGAAAGCTCTGCCTTGATAACGCCGAAGTTTGAAAGCTCCTGAATATACTTCCAGAGTTGCGTGTGCCCTCGCGGTTTCTCGTCGAACTCTTCGCACGCAATAGTATAAGCTTCTTCCGCTTCACCCATTGATAGATGAATCCCACCGGTTTGCTGGAAACGCCGTGCAATGCCGAGTAGAAATAGCTTTTTGTGAAAGATTAAAGCCGCAATCTCGTCTCGCCGTATTCCTGCATAAACATTTCCCACAGCTTTTCTGACATATTCAGGTGAAACCTCTTTAATTCCTTCTGTGTCCGCATATTTCCCAGCTCTCCAAAGAAGTTCTATGCCATAACGTGCATTTCCCCCTTCCTCTTCACCCAACTCTGCTGCAAGTGTTATGGTTTCCGTAGGAATAGTTCCTTGCTTGAAGGCTAATGTCACGCGGTTGCCTAGAATGTCTTGTAGCTGTACCTTTGTATAGGCGCCCAGTTCGATTATGTTGCTCTGAAGTGTGCTCCTAGTACTTGCATCTAACTTGTTGAGCCAGCTTAGTTGTCGGAGGATACATAGAAGCGAAAGTCGCCCAAGTGCTTTGGCACGGGTTTCTTCTACGCGAGTTATCTTGTAGAGAGGCTCGGAACCTTCGTTCCGTATGAGTGATTCTAATTCGTCCAAGGCGATGATGAGATAGATGTTTTGATTGTCAAGAATTTGAAGTAAGGTCTGCAGTAATTCTTCAGCAGAGTACCCTCGTTTTGGAAAAGTTGGATGAAATCTCGTCACTAGTTGTTGCAGTATTAGAAAAAAGCTGCCTCTGTTTTGGCGGCAGTTCACGTGGATATAGTGGAGATTGATGTTACGCTGCTGCGCTTCGCGCATTATGGTTCGCCCGAAATACTGAGCCACCACGGTTTTCCCAGTTCCAATTTTGCCAGTTACAATTACACGTTGCGTCATTTTTCCCGGAGTTTCTATAGTGTGGCGGAAGTAATGGTTCAGAAGTTTAAGTTCATAACCGCGGTGTTGAAGTTTCGCTGGTGTATAGTTAATGTCAAGTTTGGTTTCATCTTTGAAAACGCTGGCAGAAAGCAACGAGCCTTACTCCTTTTCTTAATTGTCTATTCACCGAGCTTTTAATGGTTTTTGTCTGTTTAGTAGTATATTTCCGTAGGGATAAAGTGAAAATATAGCTGTGAAAGTCACTTTTTGATGTTTTCTGATAATGCTTTGAAGATTAGGCGTTTTACGCCTTTAGGCCAGAAATTGGAACTATGTTCCATAGGCTTTTTTAAGCAGGTTACAGAAATAGTACATACCGAAAATAGAAAGGAGAAGATAGAAGATATGCTGAATATCGATAAAAAGAAAGTGTTTACGCTGTTTGCTTTGACTTTGCTTGTTACATCTTTGTTATTAGTTGGCATTAATTTACCTTCAAGTGCGCTGCCGCAGGATGACCTCATTTACCTTGATGGTCCGTCTCTTACGCCAATTCACATGGATGGTCCGTCTCTTACGCCAGTTCACATGCACTCGTTGATGGGCATAATCAACCCATTTGACCCATGGGGAACTCCATGGCATGAAATTTATCCTGACTATTGTGAGAGTTGGACTTTCACCAGTTGGGAAGACAACGGGAATGGATATCTCGATCCTCCAGATCAAATCGACATGACTAACGATGTGACTCAGGAGGTACGTTGGTATCATGTGGACAGAGTGACGTTGACATTAGGCTTGTACAGTGAGGATTACCAAGAATTTCTGTATGTTGAGTACAAGAACCCGCCAATTAATCCACCCTATGATCCATTAGAACCACATATATACATGCCTATCTGCACTTTCTGGCACGAAGTGTGGCCCGTTTACCACGGGGTAACGGGGCATCCATATCACATTATTGATTGGATGGATAACGGCAATGGTTATCTCGACTTCTGCGACTATATCATGTTTGAAGATTGGATGGGAATATGGTGGCATGTTGAAGAGTCTGCTACTGACCTAATCCTTAACGAAAAAGTTATGGATCCTATTGGCATTGAATGGCATGAGCTTTATCCAAGCTTTAGCAACTACCACCTTCTCACTAGCTGGAAAGAACCCATAGAAGATCCCTTCCCTGGCAGGCTTAGTCCCGGCGACCAGATCGACATGTTGAACGAGACAACTCAAGAAACGAAATGGTACTACGTTGACAGAGTAACCTTCACCATGCTCATATCCAATCTAAGTGATCCAAAGCAAGAATGGTACATTGAGTATAAAGGCCCATTCGAAACAATGTACAACATTAAAACCACTGTGGTGAATTCCACATGGCACGAAGTCTATCCTCTATATAGTCCATCTCTTAACATAACTAACTGGGAAGACAACTGTAACGGAGTACTAGACTATTGCGATAACATTGAGCTGCACGATTTGTACGCAGATTTGTACTATGGTTGGTGGCACGTTGAAGAATTGTCAATAGACATAATCCTCAACGAGAAGATCGATGATCCTACTGGCATAATCTGGCATGAGCTTTACCCTGAATGCAGCGTCAATGACTACGAAACATTAGATTGGGAAGACAATGGCGACGGATTGCTTAATCCTTGCGATAACGTCACACTAGCGCTTTTACCCACTGGCTTGACCGACAAGTATCATGTAGAGAACATGACGCTCACTCTCAACCTCACAGTAGAAGATGTGGTAGGACATATGCCCTTTACACCAGGAGAACGGATATACATAGAATACCTCTCAGCCATATACTTCGGATGGGAATGGATGTACTATCCGAAGACACACCCGCTGTACACCGATTGGGAAGTAGTCTGCCCAACCGATCTGTTTGGCTATCCCCTCAC